>CAXBMT010000158.1:0-6315 GCA_963976925.1 uncultured Bdellovibrionales bacterium | reverse complement strand
CAGGATTTTCAACTCTCTCGAATGAATTCGTAAATGTTAAAAGTCTTGATCTTGTTGAAACAGATATCAAAGCCTCAAATGGTGTTATTCATGCTCTAGGTTCTGTCTTAACTCCAAGTGCAATTCCTGCTGATCCATCGACGAGAGAAGTTGTTGATATCGAAAAATATATGGGTCTTTGGTACGAAATTGGACGTTACGCTAACAGCTTTCAAGATGAGTGTGGTCAGACAACAGCTAACTACTCTCTTCGTGAAGATGGTAAAGTTGATGTTCTAAATTCTTGTAAGCTTTTAGAAAATCCTGAGAAACTTCAACAAGGCAAAGCAATTGCTAGCATCAAAGACAAGGAAACAAACTCAGTATTAGCTGTTTCTTTTGTTCCATTCTTTAATCGTTTCGGACTTTTCGCTGGCGATTATAGAATTCTAGAACTAGGTGCAGACTACGAATGGGTTATGGTTGGAGATATGAACAGAAAGTTTTTCTGGATTTTATCAAGAACAGCTGAACTTGAAGAAACTCTATACAACGATCTCAAAGCTAAAGCTGAAACTCTTGGCTACGACGCTTCTAAGGTTATCAAATCTCCAACTTGGATTGATTAGACAACCAATCTATACGCTTTTAGTATAGATGGATGAATAAACGTCTCTACTTTGCTTTTTTATATTTTGCTGAAGGTGCTCCCATCGGTTTTATTTGGTGGGCACTTCCAGCAATATTAGCAGAAAGAGGATTTGAGCTTGCTGAGGTATCAAAGCTCACCGCCTTAGCTGCACTTCCTTGGAGTTTAAAGTTTTTTGCTGCTCCTGTTGTCGATCTCCTATCCAGACGCTTTGGATTAAAACCTCCTCTTCTTTTTGCTCAAATAATCATGGCCGTCACGGCGTTGAGTTTTTTTCCATCAATTGAGGCTGGAAACCTTAACTACCTTACTCTTGTTTTAATGCTTCACTCGAGCTTTGCAGCGATCCAAGACGTTTGTATTGATGCTCTAGCTGTTAAAACTGTGCCCGATGAAGAGATGGGTCGAGTCAACGGTGCCATGCAGGCTGGAATGCTTGTGGGACGATCACTCTTTGGCGGAGCTAGTCTTCTTCTCATTCATAAGCTTGGACTTGAGTTTACTTGCGCCGCTTTGGCCGGATCAGTAATCATTAGTAGCACTATACTCTTTACGAGATCAGAACCAAAAACTCAGCATGCTCTAAACGTAGCCGAATATTTTGTTGGTCTTAAGCAATTACTTCTAAAAAAAGTTACTTGGAGATTAATTGCCACAGCTTTTATTGCGAGCCTTTCATTTGAAGGACTAGCAGGAATTGCAAGTGCGGCACTAGTAAAGGTTGGGATGCCTGCGTCCATAAGAGGACCTTTATATGCTATTGGCGTACCACTTGCGATGTTAGTTGGTGCTCTTTATGGCGGAAAGCTTTCGGATATTTACTCAAAAGCGAAACTACTTTCACTAACAACTAAAGTCTGCGCCGTTTGTGCGGTTGTTGCTGCCGCTGCCCTCGATTTAAAAAGCTCACACTTAGTTCTTTCAAGCTTTATGGTTTTATTTTATTTCTCAATAGGCTTGTTAACCGCCAGCCTCTACGCTTATCTTATGAGCCACTCTGATAAAATGTTTCCAGCCTTCGCTTTTAGTCTTTATATGGCCATGACCAACTTTTCAGAGTCCTCTGCCACCCTATTTGTCGGTAAATTTGCAGCATCATGGGGCTACGCTTTAAGTGCAGCTATTCCAGCTTTACTAAGTTTATTCATTGTTATGCTAATCATATCAAAATCAGAAGAACCTAAGTTACCGTAATCATGGCGAAATAGCATCTGTAATAAAAACAGGGGTAGATGCCTAAACCCATATGGTTTGGTACTTAAGCGTCACTAAACCTTTGAGGATGATTATGAAAAGTTTAAAAATTGCACTACTTCTTCTACCCGTATCACTATTTGCGGCCCAACCTTATGCACTTTTCTCTCCACACCAAGGTGATGAGGCTTTTGAAAAAATGTATGAGTATGTAAAAGGCGCAAAAAAGACAGCTCATATTTCAATCTACAGCTGGTCTGACGGTGGCATTACGGATGCGATGGAAGAACTTCTAATAAACAACCCAAGCGTTAAACTTCGTGTTGTACTTCATAGACCACTTGCAGCTAAAAGCAGTATCAAATCAAAGGTCGCTAAGCTTGAAGCTATGGGTGCAATGTTTAAACGTGCTAAGCAAAACATGCATGAAAAGTTTGTCTTAGTAGATTCAAAAAATCTTTCCAATTCTAGTGCCAATATGTCAGGCGGAGCAAAAAATAGATACTCAGAAGACTTTACCTTTATTGAAGATGAAGGCGAAAAAGATAATAAAGAAATCATTAAGCAATTTGAAAAAGAATTTGCAGTTATGTGGAATAGTTCAGATGACATGGTCTCTGCTGGAGAACTTCAAAAAGCTGATGTACTTCCATTAGACATTGAAGAAGAAAACCTTCCTGTTAACTCATCGGCCATGACTCTTATTTCAAGTTCAATGAATTTCACTCTTTCTAAAAACTCTATTACTTCTGCTGACTACAAAAAAGGAAGAATCATTGATCTTAATGATCGCTACCTAGATAACGGTGAGCAGCCTTACACAGTATCAACTCAACTGATTAATGCCATTGATAATGCAGAGAAAAGCGTTTGGTTGGCACTAAACCATTTTAATCTTTACTCGGTTAGTGAAGCGCTTATTCGTGCAGTAGAGCGTGGCGTAGACGTTAGACTTTCAGTCGATAACCAAGAATTTAGAACGACAATTCGTGATACAGGCAGCAGACCATCAATTGAAATGACTCCAAGATTTGTTCGTGACTTTAAAAAGCTTCCAGGAAATTCTAATAAAGAAGCTCCTGTCAGAGTTCATTTTTACAGCCACGCACCTCACTACTCATCATGGGTTCTTAATCACCATAAGTTTGCAATTATCGATAACGAACTACCAAATAAAACAGTCCTATTAGCTGGTAGCTTCAATCTTTCAAACAATGCTGAGTATAACCAGTTTGATAACCTTGTTGAGTATAAAGGATCTAAATTCAGTGGCCTTCATAGCGATTACACTCGCCAACACGAGCGTCTATGGAACTTTAATAGAAATGCTAATGATAAGCCAAAAGCTGAAGCTATTGAGTACTTTAAAACAGTTTATGATGACAGCTATATCCGTCTTCATGCCGCTACACCAGATGACGTCGTTTCACTAACTTGGAGTGAAGCCATTAAACTTAAAAAAGATATGAATAAGGTTGCACCAGGAATGTTCCGTCAGCTTTATAGCAAAAAAGGATGTATGTTCTTTAACTTTGTTAAGCAGTCTTATTTTGGTGGCGCAGACTGTCGCTAAGCTTTAGTTAAATATTCAAATCACAAAGGGCACATTTAGTGCCCTTTTTTTATATCATGATGACAAGAGCTGTAACCACAGAGCCGATGATTAAAGGAAGTAAAAACTTTTTTCGAAGTGAGCGGCTGAAAAAACTTAAAAAGATCCCAGAGAATGTTAATAAGATAAGCGCAATACCTGCAATGATTTGTAAATTCTTAAAGAGCTTTGGCCCATGTCCTTTATGTAACTCAATCAATTTCAAAAGCAGGTTCGGCTCAATCTTTATAAAGTCTGTTTTATTGTCTTGAACACTTACAATGTAATGATCTCTTGAACTAGGTCTGAGTATTAAGTCCTTTTGATTTGTTTTAATATACTCCCAATCAAACTTGATATCATTTTCCTTAAATTTATCATGAATCCAATTATCTCTTTCAAAGATATCAACAGGCGGTACTTGCTCGACGCTAAACTCGATGCTCGAAACTTTAGAGCCTTTTTCTCCAAGAAGATAACTCACACCTGTCATTGGCATTAAAAGAAGAAATGGTAAGAAGAAGGCTGCTAAGTAAAGGTGAATATTTAAAATAAATTTACGTTTCATAAGATTCTCTTGTGGTCAGATCAACAGGTATTAATAAAATAAAGATGAGAGCGGCATTCATTAAATGCCATAAAAAATGTGTTCCAAAAGGATTCAGCTCGCATGCATACCCATCAAGCGTTCTAAAAACTAAACTCATTAGAAATACCTGAAGTCCCGCCCAAAAATATTTCGTGAGTTGATGCCTTTGTCTGCGAAGACCGTAGGTGACTACGCTTAAGGCAATAACAGCATGTGTATATCCAAGCGAGCCGCCTAGTAAGTGCCTAGGCTGATAGACTTCAATTAAAACTGCCGAAGCTATAAAAATAAGGGTTAAGAGCAAAGTTTTAAGAATTGAGAAGCGAAACAGACTTCTTTGGGAAAAAACTAGAAAACTAGTCATGAATATAGCTATTGGTAAAAGATCTGCTAGATGCGCCCAACGTGTTGCAAAGGTATGAAAGGTAAAACTTCCAACTCCTACTAGAAACGCCAGTGTTGATAGATAAAACATCCACCATGAGCGAGATGACCACCAGCAATAAAAACCAAAAAAAGCAGCAAAAATAAAACCAAGATTCGAGACAGAATTAATCGGCTCTGCCCAAAACCCGGGCATTAATCTCTCACAATAAAAATCAAGTTGTTCAAAATAGTTCATTTCAACATTTTTACTTAAAATATGCATATAATCTATAAAAACCGAAAAGGAAGACGTTGTGGATAATAACTATTGGCGTAAATGCAGTACTTGTAAAAAAGAAATAACTTTTAATTCAACTTATCAAAAATGCTCCGTTTCAACTTGTCGTAAGAACGTTTACTGTAGCGTGACTTGCTGGGATGTTCATAATCCAATCATGAACCATAAGAGTGCCTGGGCCGAAGAGGAGAAAGCTCCTAGTAAAGAAGCTTCAATTGCAGAACAAAAGCGTGAACCGAAAAGAATTATCGTCTCAAATTCTAAACCATCGACGCAACAAAACTCTAACTACCCTAAAGACACACTGATCGTTGCTTCTAAATTAAAAGCTTACGTAAAAGAGCGCTATGATATGAACACATCAGCTGGTGTTATGGATAAGCTCTCTGATCTTGTAAGAGAAATAGCAGACCAGGCCGTGAGTAATGCAAAAAATGAAGGAAGAAAAACTTTAATGGACAGGGATTTTTAATGTACAAAATTATTCATAACCCACGCTGTACTAAAAGCAGACAAACTCTCGCACTTCTTGAAGAAGAGTCTGATCACGTAGAAATCATCAAGTACCTTGAGGGAGAATTAACCTCAGACTTGCTAGGGTTTACCTTTGAGAATTACAAAGGAAATCATGAGGAACTCATTCGAAACAAAGAAGATGAGTTTCAAAAGGTGAAAATTGACTTTAATAATTCAGAAAGTTTTACCAAGGCAGTTCTAAAGTATCCAAAAATATTAGAGCGGCCTATTGTCATTAAAGGCAAGAAGGTGGTCATTGGCAGACCACCAGAGAATGTAAAAGTACTATTTTAAAATTACTTTCTGTTGAATCCCAACGCCTAGACCCCATGCTGCGTTTACAATAAGTCCACCGATAATTGTTTGATTCCCAACGGGAATTCCTTTCATCGGAAAAACAACCAGCATTGCAACTGCTGTGGGGAATATTGCACCAAAGACAATTGATGTTATCCAAAACTTTGCACTACTTAGCTTATCTAAGATGATTCCTAGAGGAATTCCCCAAAGCCCGCCAAAAAAAGATAAAGAAATAACTTTTGGAACACCCATAGGTGGAACGCCGCTAAAGTTCCATGGCATTGCTGGAACCTTGCCTAATAAAAAGAGAACATAAAGGGCTAATTGATGAAAAACAATCGTCGCCATAAAGCCAAAGATAAAATATAAAGCGTATTTTTTCATATTGCACCTAGTGTTATTACTTTTTAAAACTTTAGTTTTATTCTAGTGATCTTACAAGATAGATTGAATTAAGGCTGTTTAATGAAGTTATATATAATTCTTTTAATTTTTTCATTTGAGCTTCAAGCAAAAAACTATCTAGACATAAAATGTAGTGGATGGGGAACTGAGAATACGTTTGAACTACAGGGTGAGCTTGATGAATCTGGTGCGAATTTTCTTGATGCTCTTATTAGCATCAAAGCCTATCAAAATGGTATTCTCGTTTTTGAAGAACATCGAATTGATTCAACGGGCTTCTATTGGTTAGATGATGTAGATCAACAACAAGTCTATTTAGCAGAGCTAGTTCCTCTGAACAGAACCTCATACGGCTTTCTCTCTATCGCCGCTAATCATCCTAGGCAAAGCGGTAACACTAGGTGCAATATGAAAAAATACGCTTTATA
>CAXBMT010000157.1:0-6351 GCA_963976925.1 uncultured Bdellovibrionales bacterium | reverse complement strand
TGTCTGTCACTGCCGTTAACAATTCGATTGCCGGTCGAAGATAAACCACAAGTTGAATCAAATCAGACTGAAGATGAAGAACCTTCAATGGTTGATAATAAAGTTCAAGACGATTTAAGTGGTAAGTATACGATTCAGCTTGGTGCTTATAGAACGCTTGGAGAGGCAGAACAGTTTGCTAACGGATTTAAGATTAAGGGATATAACCCTATTATTTCGCAAAAAGAGATTCCTGGTAGAGGAACTTGGTATCGAGTATCACTTGGAGCTTTCGATTCTCTAAGCCAGGCCAAAGATTATATCTTAAAAGAAAAAGAACTCTTTCTTGGTCAAGACTATCTCTTTGGCCAGCTCGATTAAATAACTCACTCTTACTTATCTTTTGACATGACAACACTGATTGGTGTTTTCATTGGATGAGTATTATCAATTGCGTCATTAGCGCTAGACTCTGGTAAAAGTGGTAATATTGATGCGGCCATAAGGGCGATTAAAACTAGCTTTTTCATAAAGCCTCCTTCTTGTTAATGACAGTTTCGTCCAATTCTTTGAAACTTTGAAATCACTCTTTCTTATCGTTCGATAAGCTAAATCTAAGAGTCTTCTTTTTGTTAACTTTAGGTTAAACTAGGGTGAATTAAGGAGTTTAAGCATGAATCTATTCGCAATCGTCATGGCCGGAGGGCAGGGAACTCGTTTTTGGCCAGAGTCTACGG
This sequence comes from uncultured Bdellovibrionales bacterium, assembly GCA_963976925.1. GTDB lineage: Bacteria > Bdellovibrionota > Bacteriovoracia > Bacteriovoracales > Bacteriovoracaceae > UBA4207. The sequence goes on along the minus strand of CAXBMT010000157.1, from coordinate 5,635 downwards.
CGCAAAAGCCTAAGCAATACCTGAGTCTCGCAGGCGAGAAATCCTTATTAACTCAATCTCTTGAACGCTTTGGAGATTTAGTGCCTAGTCAGCGTCGTTATGTTGTAACGGTTAAGGCGCAAAGTGAGCTAGCTCTAAAACATTCTGAAGGATTGATTGCCAAGAGTGGCTTGATCTTTGAGCCCGCTGGTAGAAATACCGCTCCTTGTATTTTATTAGCAATAGCTGCGTTAGTTGAGCAGGGTGCGAGTGAAGACGATGTGATTTGTATCGTGCCATCTGATCACGTAATTTTAAATGAAAATGGTTTTAGAAAAACAGTTGAAATAGCAACTCATGAAGCTCGCACTCAAAAAAGAATTGTGACGATTGGAATTGTTCCCACTTTTCCTCACACAGGCTATGGCTATATTCAAAAAGGTGAGATTAGCGGTGAAGCTTTTAGTGTGAAACAGTTTAAAGAAAAGCCTGATCAAGAAACTGCCAAGGGATACTTAAAAACAGGAGAGTATCTTTGGAACGCCGGTATGTTTGTTGCACCGATTGGAATTTTTCTGCGTGAGTTTGAAACTTGTAGTCCAGAAACATTTAAAAGCTATGGCCAGCTCAAGAGTGCGATTGCTAGCAATGATGAAGCAAAAGTGAGTGATGTTTATCATCAGATGCCTAAAGACTCGATCGACTATGCGGTCATGGAAAAAAGTAAGTTTGTAAGTGTTGTTCCATCACAGTTTGATTGGAACGATCTTGGTTCGTGGGATGCGCTTGAATCGGTCATGGAATTAAAAGATGGCAACACTATCGCCAGCGCTGAGCGAGTTTTAACTCATGATTCCACTGGAAATATTATCTTTACTCCAGGTAAGACGGCTGCGCTGGTTGGAGTGAACGATATGGTCGTCGTCTCTAATGAGCATAGTGTTTTAGTCATGCCTAAGTCTCGTGCCCAAGAAGTTAAAAAGATTGTAGAGAAGCTGTAAAACAAAAAGCCCCCCGTTCTTGGGAGGCTTTCTGTGTAGGGAAGGTACAGGGAATGCTGCTCGTCTCGTAGGTCAATGGCAGTCAACCTCAAGAACAAATATAGAGTAGTTCTAAAACCTATTTCAGATGTCACAGAATAGTTAGGTGATTGTAAAATGATTCAAATCATAAGATCTTGATTCTGCGTAAACTGTATAGCGTCATCGTTAAATTCAGGACACTTAGATTCGTACTTTGAGAAGTCTCTTGATGTAGTTATTTCTTGAATACATTGGTAGCCCATTTTTAAACTTTTTGAGCGACTACAACTTCTCATAATAGACTCGTGTAAACAGCTCATCTTTTGATTGTAAGAGCCTACAGAAGCAAGCTGTCTGATTGCTCTTGGAAAACGTTGGTTTAACTTTCTAGTAATCTCTTGTGAAAGCTTTAGCTCTGCTACACCTGCATGAACTTGAAAACTTTCACCCATGAGATTTTTTCCAGCACAGCTATCTTCATTCGCATATTTGGTTATTTTGTCTGGGAAGATTTCATTTCTAGTTTCTGTACTTGAGTGACACTTGCAAAAATTTGCAGCCTCTTCGAGATAAGTCAGAGTTCGCTCGTCAAAGTTATTATTTCTGGCCTGAATAGCAAGGTTTGGAAAAAGGCGATGACTTTCTTGTGAGCCTATCAACTCATTTAGACACTCATTGACCTGCACTTGGGCCAGTGAGTTGGTGGTAGCTAGAATTAAACCAAAGGTCATCATCTGGATCATTTTCATATGTCCCTCCAGATCTATTAACTCCATTATAACACGGGTTTTCGCGCCCCTATATGGGGGCAATATCCGCCTAGATTGGTTAATTTTACACGGCTAGTTTTTATTGAGATCAGTGGTGGTATCAAAACTAAAATAAAATATGGGAGATAAAGTGAAACATTATATTTTCGCTGGTTTAGCGCTCTTTTCAGGCTTTCTTCAAGCAGAAGAACTTCAATCAAAGACCATAAAATCAGGAATTTGTTCAGATGCTGAATATACTCTTGAAGACGAGTATCGCTTCGAAGACTTCAATGACAAAGCCTGTCTTACAGGCCGCTTCGATGTCATTGAAAAGCTTTATGATCAAGCGACTTCTGAGCTTACCATGATGAGAATTAACTTTGATTTTTCTCAAAAAAATCTTGAAGTAAACGGTAAAGCTGTTGCTATTCGGACTTTTAAAATTGATGGTGCAGGACAAATTACAAAGAGCTGGGCGGTTAGAAGTACAACTTTAGATGTTAATGATGAAAGAAGTTATGCCTCTATTCTTAATCAAACTATGAAGACGAGTATGGTGATGATGAAGACGGTTGTAAGTATGTTACAACTAGCGATAAGAAGTGGGCTTTAAGAGATCTTGATTATCAAAGTAGTGAGCTAGCAGATTATATTAAAGATCTTGATAAAGCTGGAAAAGTTCAGTCCGTTGTAAGCAGAACGTATGATGAAGGTGAGAGTGAGTACTGCTCAAACTATTATTTCAGAATCCTGCTTGAAGATGGAACTTATATCTATCTCGACCTAGATTTCACCACTTAGAAAGTTTCATTTTTACACGAATCGAGTCGATTTTATGCCCTAGTCCTTGATTAGGGCATAATTCACTCATGAAATACTTATTCTTGATGTCTTCGATTCTTCTATCGGTCAGCTCCTATGCAGGTTGTAATCCTAACGTATTAGAAATCTCTAGATCAACTGGCTTTGGATTTTCATCTTCAGGAAGTCATAACGGCTCCGTAAGACATGTGGTTAAATTACCACTCACTGTAAACGGAAGAAATGGATGTCTTGAACAAGAAGGAGAGTTATCCTTTGAAGTTGAAGAAGATAAAAACAAGCTCGATATTATATTCCCAAAAGCGTCTTTTAAAAAAATCTCCCGCGGCCGAACTAAAAATTATGTTTTGATAAAGCAACAGGATGGAAGAACATACTTCGAAGTTGCAAATTTTGTTTGTGTTGGTAGTGAAGTTGTTTCAGTTGAAGCTTTTGAAGGTAATATCTCTGAGGCAAAAGTTTTGTCAGAATTAAGTTTTCAATCCTCCATGGTTTTCTCTACGGGTGCAGCAGCGAGACATATGGCACAAAGACAAGACGCCTTGAGAAGACAGTTTGGTAAGAGAAATGAACTTCCAACTACGATGCAAGCTTACCTTGAAGAGAATTTATTAGACTGGAGCAAGCTAGAAGAGATTGCGGTCTCAACACCATCAGTCTTCTTATCGACTTCAATGCGAAGTCCTCTTGCCAATCTTGATTCTGAGTTTTCAACGTTAGTAGCGACTAAAGCTGCTTGTTCTTCGGAGTTTGAAAAAGCGATGGAACTTTTTTCAGTAGAAAGGTTAAATCTTCCAAATGGTGTTTCAGGTAAGCTTCGAAGAAATAAGCTGAAGCTACGTTGGTAGCGGATACTCTGCAAACACCCTTTCAAAAACTTCATCAGTGTGAGCAAGCCCTAAGTCTTTAGGTGTATCAGGTAATTGAACTGTAAACTTACTTTGCAGTATATCTTTAAACTGGGCAACTTCTTTTGCTTCAAAAGCGGCTGCTTGAACTTTAGCGTAAATATCTTCTCTGGTTTCATCACTATGACTTAAAAGGTGATGGAGATAAAAACTTGAAAGATAGCCATCCACCATTTTTACTCTGTCGGTAACAATATCTTCATGAATAACGAGATCACGAACAGTCGAACTAAGTCTTCTAAGGGAATAAACTAAAATACCTAAATGATCAGGCAGCATCATGCGCTCAGCACTTGAGTGACTGATATCGCGCTCATGCCAAAGAAGGGTGTTCTCATCAGCAAGAGTAACGTGGGATCTAAGATAGCGTGCCATACCTGAAAGGTTTTCAGCAGAGACTGGGTTTTTCTTATGCGGCATAGTCGAGCTGCCTTTTTGCCCTTTGGAAAAACCTTCATGCACTTCACCAACTTCACTTCTATGAAGATGGCGAATTTCAATGCTTAACCTCTCAATCGCGTTTCCAATTTGAGCACCAAGGTGAATTAGATTAGCAACACGATCTCTTGGAATAATTTGCGTCGACACCGGCTCAACTTTTAAATCTAAAAGTTCAGCTACTCTTTTTTCAATTTTAGGATTTAAGATCGCATAGTTGCCGACAGCTCCAGAAGTTTGAGCGGTCAGTTCATTTTCAATATAGCGTTTTAGATCTTGGGCGCGTCTAGCAAACTCGCAGTAATGACCTAGAAGCTTTTGTCCAAAGCTCATTGGCTCTGCCATCATGCCGTGACTGCGTCCAAGGGTGGTTAAGTTTTTAAGCTCTTTTGCTCTACTGGCAAGCTCGACTTGAACTTGCTTAAGTTCTTTTTCAACGAGCTTAAGTGATCGTTTGATCTGAAGGTTCATCGCCGTATCGATAATATCTGAAGAAGTCACACCATAGTGAAACCAGCGACCAAGTTCAACAGGTACTTGTTCCGTAATCATCGAACAAAAAGCTATAATATCGTGACGAGTGATTTTTTCGATCTCTTCAACGCGTTCACAGTTGATAACGGCTAGTTCTCTGATTTTCTTTGCCGTGTCTTTAGGAACAAAGTCTGCTTGTTCTTCCCAGGCTTGAATAATAGCGAGTTCAACCTCTAAGAAAGCTTCAAAGCGAGCCTTGTCGCTCCAAAGATCACTAACTTCTTTTATGTCATATCTGGAAATCATAACTAAGCCTTGCTTTGGTTATTTACGAACGACGACAAGCTTTTCAAATCGCTCGCCAGGAAAATCTTCAATTCCGATTGTTCTAGCTAGTAAGACTTTCGCTTTTGCGTGCTCAAACTTAATCTCAGCAAGACTAGATCGAGCAAGATTCTTTTCTTCTAGCGCTAATTGAAAGTCACTAAAGCGAGCTTTCTTATTCATATAGTTTTCAAGTACCACATCGTACTGCTTAACTGCATTTAGTGAGCGTGCTTCAAGGATATCAACTTGTGATTCATAAATTTTAATTTTCTCGTATAGCTGTCGCACTGAAATTTGACCGTTAAAGGCTGCCTTTTCATGCGTCTTTCTGGCCAGACCTCTAAGTAAGGCTCCACGTTTCGTTCTTCGTCCATTTAGAAAGCCGCCTTCACCAGTAATGGACCAAGTGGCGTTGATGGTGGCAACAACATCTATGTCTGAACTTCCTGGCGTCGTCTCATAGCGAAATGAATTTCTGCCCGTTCCAAAACGGTAGTTATAAGCACCAAGATTAACTGTAATCTCTGGTAAAGGCAGATTGTCTTTTCTAAGTATTTCTTCTTGTCTTTGAGCAATTTCAGCAAGAGCCTTGGCCGTAAGGACATCAGGGTTCTTCTCGACCACAAGCCTGTCTGCCTCTGATGCTGTCAGTTTTACCTTTGAAAAATCCATGGCCTGATTAACTACATAACGTGTTCCAGCCTGATCAGAGATACGAGCTGACAGCATATTATTAGACTCAACCACGAGCTCACGCACCAACTGATAGTCGTTTTGCGCTTTTAAATATTCTTGCCTGGCTTGAAAGTAGTCCTGACTTCTAATCTTTTTAGCAGAAATTCGTTCACGATTTAAACGATAGATAAAAGAAGCATGCCTTAATTGATCACGTTTGATATCGACTAACTCTTGC
>CAXBMT010000156.1:0-6387 GCA_963976925.1 uncultured Bdellovibrionales bacterium | reverse complement strand
AAGAATATTACATTCTATTTAGTTAGTGTCTCAGCTCTACTTGCCTGGATGGCAATGATTGTTCTTTGGATTTCTATTCCAGAGGAGCTGACTTTAAATATTTCTACAACAATACTTTCCATCGTTTTATTGGTTTCAGCTATTCTCATGCGTGCCAAGCAATTTAAAGTCTTAACCTCAAGTGCACGCTTTAAAGCCTTTAGCACAAATTTCTTCACCGCAATTTTGGTTTTTGCTATATTGAGTTTAATTAATCATCTGGCTTTCAAAAATCCTATCCAGTGGGATGTTACGGCCAGTAAATCAAACACCCTGACTGATCAATCGAAAAAAGTTGTTAAGCGTATTAAAAAACCACTCGTTGCTAATGTGTTTTCACCAAAAGCTAATCATAATGCTATTCAAAAAATGCTGGAACTTTATCAGCTAGAAAAGCATGACTTAGAAGTAAAAGTTTATGATCCTGAATTAAAACCAGAACTAGTTCAAAAGTATGAAGTGAAAACTCCTGTTGCGGTTGTCTGGGAACTTGGAGAAAAGACTGAAAAAGTTACTGAGATTAATGAACTTGGTTTAACTAACGGATTGATTCGAATTGGCCGAGATAAACTGCCTAAGATTTATTATGATATTGGTCACGGTCAGTCGTCCTTAAGTGAGCAGTCTCAAGTTGGACGTGAGATCCTAAGGAATTACTTAGTAAACTCTAATTATGCTATCCAAGAGTCTGATACTAAACGCTGGAGTGAAATTCCAAGCGATGCCGACGTCTTGATGATCTGGGGACCTAAGACGGATTTCATGCCTAACGAAATTAATATCATCGATCAGTATTTGAATAATGGTGGCAAGCTTCTGATTGCCCTAGACCCAGATCTTAACCTCGATCCAGTTAAAGAGCTTCGTAAACTCTTATTAACCAAAGGTATCGTTGCTTCTAATTCGCTTGTTATTGATACTGTGAACCATGTAAACGGCTCAAATGGCACAGTTCCCATTGCTGCCAAATACGCTGAAGATCATGTCATTACTAAAGGCTTTCCTGGTCAGGTGTTCTTTCCGCTAACAGGCTTTGTCACTCTTGGTGCCCAGGCCGAAGGAAAGGAGCTCGTTCTATCAACGCAATATCCGGCAGCTTGGGGCGAAATGAATCCAAGAGAATTTAGTGATGGAAAAGTTAAGTTTGATGAAGGGCAAGATATTAAAGGACCTGTTGCCTTTGCTGTCGCGGCTAAAATTAAAACTGGTGGCTCTGTCGTATTTTTTGCTAACTCAACTTTTATTGATAATGCTTACGCGAAGTATGCTTCCAATCATACCTTGTTATTAAACTCAATTTCATGGCTTACTGGAGATGACGAGTATATCTCTTTTGATCTTCCGGGATTAAACAACGAACCAATCTTTATTAGCTCACCACAACTTGGTGTGATTTTTTACTTCTCTGTTATTCTAGCTCCTCTTGCTCTTTTTGCTCTTGCTGTCTTTAATTACCGTCGGCGCCGAGTGAAATGAAAAGAAATCTCTTTCTATTAGTCATCTTATCTGCTCTTATCTCTATTACTTGGTGGTTTCAAGAAAGAGGTGGAGAAATTGATCGAGCCGAGCAAGAAAAAAAAGAACTGATTTTCGACCCCAAAGAATTTGGTGGTCTTGTCTCGATGCACTTTGGTGATGTTGATTTATACGCACAAGACGACAAGTTCCTAGTTGGAGATGAACGAATAGCTGCTAATCCATTTAAGATAGAAGAGATGTTTGAAGCTCTTAATAGTCTCGCTGTCGTTAGAAAGCTTAGCGAGAAGGAAGCTCAGGCACTTAACGCTAATTTAGCTTTTCGTTCTCAGTCTCCTATTAAAATATTTTTTAAAACAATGAAAAGAGATATCAACTTTTTAATAGGCTCGAAACTAGCGACTCATTCATCTAGGTTTTATGGAAAGCTTGGAGATACAGTGCTTATTCTTGAGGACAGAAGACCTTTACTTGAAGCTTATAACCCTGATGATGAAGGGGATTTAAAACAGGAGAGACTTAGAAGTATATTCACCATCAATCCTGAATTCTTTTACGATACTAGAGTTTTTATTAATCCTATCAAAGTTGCAAAGGCAACTTTTGATAACCCACGTGTTCGAAAGTCTGTGATCACCGATTTTGTAAAAAAATCAACAACACCTAAGCCGATCGCTGGTTTAGGTTATGATTTAGAAGAGTTTAATCGCTGGGCCTCAACTTTTGAGGCGCTTGAAGCTCATCATATTTTCCCTAAGTATGATGCAAAACTTTTAAAAGACTTAAGGGCACAAGTTAAAGTTATCGATGCACAGGGAAGTAAAATTGATCTCTCGCTTTTTTCTGGCTACGGCTCACTGCCTGGTGATTTTGTAATTTCAAGTGAGTCACACTACCTCTTTGAATTGGGGCATAATCACGCAGGAATCTTCTTTCAAAATGTCCAAGATTTTTGGGATATAAGTTTTCTAAAACCTTCAGAATCCTTAAGCCTTTTTTTTAAGTCAGAAGAAAAACAAATAGAACTTAAAGTCTTACCTGGCCAACAATTTGAAGTTGAAATGATTTCACCTTTGGATCTTGAGCCTAGAAGAGATCGTCTAGCTGTTTTTTACTCTCTCTTAATGACCAGGGCCAGATACGTTACTGATTTAATTGATCTTGATTACAAGCAACACTTCGTTCTCAAAGCTGATAAACGTACTGTGGTATTTGGTGAAGTTCCTAGTCAATGGGTGATAGTTGATAGCGTGAACAAGCTAGCTTACTATTATAACAAGCATGACTTTCCCGATCTTCCAAGCGAGTTAGATCAGTACTTTGGATCAAAATAATGATGGCCCTGTTTTACGAATATTTTCTAGCTTTTCTTCACCCTTTTAAAAATCAAGAGTCATTGAGACTTTTACGTGAAAGAGCTTTAGATATTACCGGAACTCGTCCTCTTCGTTTAGCAGGTGATCTTTTTGAAGATGATGTGCCAACAACTCAAGAGATAGAAGAAGTTTCTACTCTTAGTTTTTTAGAAGTTCTGGGTGTTTCTTGGTTTTTTGCTGCTATTGAGGGATTTTACGCTGTTTTAGCTCTTCACTTAGGTCAAGTGTTCTTTCAAAGTTGGCAAGCGCCTAATGATCTTGCTCTTCTTTTGCCAATTGAAACAACCATGTACACTCAACGTGTTCTTTTAACAGCTGCTTTAGCTAAGGTTGTTTTCTTTCCTTTAGTTTTTTGGTTGTATGCAAAATTTTGGACAGTCTTAATAAAATTCTTTGCAGGCTTATTTCAAGCAGACGGCGATCTTAATAAGATCGCTGATCAAGTGGTCAACCAATCTATGACGGCGCACTTCATGCTCTCAATTCCAGTTTTTGGAAAAATGCTGAGACATCTTTTTGGCCTTTTGCATTTATTTGCAGGGCTTAGGAATAATTTACAGATGTCAGTTTTACAGTCAGTAGTTATTATTTTGTCGCCGGCCATCATCATGACCATGTTGTCTTCTTTCTTTATGGTTACGGTGCTTTACCTCTTAAGCGTTTCTTTTTAGCTGCCCCGCGCATTAAATTGAGTATAAATGTCAGATCATGTGAGCGGCCAGTGCTGGCCTAGCCGTTTTCTCTCTGGAATTCTAGTGTGCACACACAACATAACACGTTACTGAAGGAGTCAGCCGTGTCACCTTTTTCACCAATGCCTGGCGGCGCTATTGAAGTCGTCTGTGGCCCAATGTTTTCGGGCAAAACAGAAGAGCTTATTCGACGAGTTCGTCGCGCTCAGATTGCTAGACAAAAAGTTCAGATATTTAAACCTGGTATTGATAATCGTTATCACGAAAGTGATGTTGTAAGTCACTCTTCACTATCAATGACAGCAACTCCTATTAGTAATGCTGTCGAAATTTTACAAAAAATTAATGATACCACTCGTGTTGTCGCCATTGATGAAGCACAGTTCTTTGATAACACCCTTCCAGCCGTCGTCGAGAAACTGGCAAGACGTGGAGTTAGAGTTATTCTAGCGGGCCTTGATCAAGACTCACGTGGACGTCCTTTTGGACCGATGCCAGAGCTTCTAGCCATTGCTGATTTTGTCGTTAAAGTTCAAGCTATTTGTACTGTCTGTGGTGCTAATGCAACTAAGAGCTTTCGCCGTCCTGGTAATAAAGACGGACAAGTTTTAGTTGGTGAAGCAGATGTTTATGAAGCACGCTGTCGAGCGCATTTTGAAGCAGATGAGTCAGATGAAGAACAAATTCCTTTATTCACTGTAGCAATTAAAACCAATCCAGAAGCGACGAATTCAAGGGCGACATAAGCCTGTCATGACGCTACAATAGCGGCTTCAAGGAGCCAGTATGAGTAGCGTCGACGTTTTCATTTCTAAAGAAGAAATTGCCCAAAAAGTTCGCGAACTTGGTGAACTCATTAATAAAGATTATGCCGGAAAAGAGGTCACCATCGTGCCTCTTTTAACTGGTGCCTTTATGTTCGCAGCTGATCTCATGCGTGAGATTAAAGTTCCCGTTGATATTCAGTTTATGGCGACATCTTCCTATGAAGGCACGCAAAGTACTGGTGAAGTTAAGATTAATTATGATCTTAAAAAGTCTGTTAACGGAAAGCATGTTCTATTAGTTGAAGATATTGTCGATACAGGAACAACTTTAAAAACTGTTATGGAAATTATGAAGACTCGCGAACCAGCTTCACTCAAGCTTGCTAGTCTTTTATATAAACCAGCTCGAAACCTTCACCCAGTTAATATTGATTATCTTGGTTTTGAAATTGAAGACAAGTTTGTTATTGGTTACGGTCTTGATTTTGATGGCCGTTATCGTGAACTTCCTTATATTGGAGTTTATCAGGCATGAAGACGGTAGAAGAAACTGGAAGTGTACGTGTTGATCTTTTAGGCGGAACGATTGACCTAAATCCAATTTGCTTAATTCTTCCAGACGTTGTCACATTAAATATAGCAACAGAATTAAAAGCCAAAGTTCAAATCGAAGAAGCAAACTTAGATGGCATTGAAATAGTTAGTCTCGATTATGAAACAACCAAGTTATTCTCACAAAAGGACATAACTCCTAAAAACTTAAGCAATGAATTTTTTGGTCACTTTAAGTTTGTTATGCAAATTATTAATTATTTTGGAATAACAACGGGACTTAGATTAACTCTAGAAAGTGGATCACCTGCCGGAGCTGGACTTGGTGGATCTTCGGCTATGGGTGTGACTTTATTTAAAGCTCTCGCTAAATGGAATAAAGTTGAAATTGATCCAATAAAAGCAATTAGTATCGTCAATGCGATTGAAGCAAAAATTTTAGATTGCGGACCGGCCGGATATCAAGACTATTACCCAGCACTTTTTGGTGGAGTTTTAGGACTTGAGGCAAGCCCGGGACAAGTAGAAGTTAATCAGCTCTACTCAAAAGAGCTGGCAAAAGTTTTAGAAAACAACCTAACTTTAGTTTATTCCGGACAAACCAGACTCTCAGGAATTAATAACTGGGAAGTCTATAAAGGCTTCTTTGATAAGAATCAAGTTGTTCGTGATGGATTAAAAAATATTGCAGTTTTATCAAATCAAGCTTTTTTAGCTATAAAAGAAGGTAAATTTTCAACTTTACCTGAATTTATTGCCCAAGAAGGTGAAATTCGTACAACTCTTTTTCCAGGTATTGTTTCGCCAGAGATGGAAAGACTGTATAATAAAATAAGAACTGAAGTTCCAAGTCTTGGAATGAAAGTTTGCGGAGCTGGTGGCGGTGGATGTTTTCTCCTCGTTCACAGCGAAGATGATCGCAGTTTAGTACGTGAAAGGGTGGCGGCGCACACAGGTATGAGTGTTTTAGATTTAAAAGTCGCTCAGCCTCTGTAAGTCTACCTCCAAGGATAGGAGCGACGCTTTGGAAACCAAGAACATCGCAGGTATGTCGATGAAAGGCGGAAGGAAGGATAACTTCTATTTCTGCCTGCTTGAGTATTATCCAGAAAGTCAGCGTTGGTTTCTTAAATCTCTCTTACAAGTAAAAGATGAAGAAGGTCGTGATGGCGATGATGCTGTACGCGAATGGATTGAAGACTTTAATCTTAGAAGACTAGTGGTTGATTTTCCTTTATCAAGTCCAGCTTGTCATACCTGTGAACTAGATTGTCCAGGCGTAGAAGCTTGTCCTAAGCCTGAAGTTTCTCCTGTGCGCGATAGAATTCATAAACTTCTTAGTGAAGATATGGAAATTCACGAGCAGCATCCAAAAACATATGAAAGAAAAAGAAACGTTGATGATGAAATCGACGTCAGTCGAGATGTTTTAGATAAAGAGCCTCATGAGCATATCTTATCAAGAGCCTTTAAAAGACGATTGAA
>CAXBMT010000155.1:0-6395 GCA_963976925.1 uncultured Bdellovibrionales bacterium | reverse complement strand
AACGAAATCTTAAAAATAAAACAGTAAACTTTTACGCTAAAAAATTGCATAAGCTGCATAGCTGTAACGCTCTTATTAAATACCTTTCACAAGATGTCATTATTCATGAAGATGAAGAGATCACTTACCTTGTATCAGAATTTGTTGAAGGAAAAACTCTATCTTCTTTTTTAGACTCTAGACCTAGAAAGAAACTAACTGCATTCCAAGCTCTTCACCTTTTACACTCAATCGCTAAAGGTGTTGAAGATATTCATTATCTTAAAGAGTACCACGGTGATCTTCATACCGATAACGTGATTGTTACTAAGTTCGGATTAGAGTTTTCAGTAAAACTCATTGATGTCTTTCAATGGGGTAAAGCAACTAAGGGCTCGATCCAAGATGACGTCATTGATATGATTAGAATTTTCTATGATGCTCTTGGTGGAGCTAAGACATACTCCACCCAACCTCCAGAAGTTAAAGAGATCGTTTGTGGTCTAAAGAAAAATATGATTCGTAAAAAGTTTAAAACTGCAGGTCAACTTAGAATTCATCTTGAACATATGCACATGGAAGAACTCTAGATGCCGCAACAAATTATTTCAGATCAATTCTTTAACTCCAAACATGAAGAAGTTCAGTTCATCGAGCAAGAGAAGTTTAAGATTTCATTTTTCACAACTCCTTACGCTGACGTTAATCAGGACAGTATCGGTTATTTTCATGACCCTGAAAGCCAGACAACAATATTGTTATTAGCTGACGGCATGGGCGGACATAGTGAAGGTGAAAAAGCTTCTAAAGCAGTCGTTCAAGGAATTATCAACGAGCTTAAGAGCGCTAAAGAGGTAGGACCAATTACTTCTATTATTGAAGCGATAGATGCTGTTCATAAAAAGATTCAACGTAATTGGAATGATGCTGGAACGACACTTTCAGTGGCAGAGATCAACGATAAGACTGTTCGCTTTTACTCCATTGGTGACTCTCCTGCCCTGCTTTTATCTTCCACAGGTGAAGTGCTTTATCAAAGTAATCTTCATTCACCTAAAGACTTTGCATTAAAGAGTGGTTTGTTCGCCGAAAAAACAATCAAACAAAAAGAACAAGATCATTTTGTATCGAATGTTGTTGGTCTTGATGATTACTTCGTTGAAGTTAGCCCTTCACTAAAACTTTCGAAGGGTGACGTGGTTCTAATTTCATCTGATGGTTTATTTGATAAAAACTTCAGCTTTGAATTTGCTCTTCCCAACGCTAATTTCGATGAAACCCTTAAGGTACTTTTAGAGCAAACATCCTTAAAGTCTCATAAGCGTCACGAAGACCTTTTTGATGACACGAGCTTTCTGTTCTTCCAGCGTTAAATATATCCCGACCTAAGTCATTGATTTTAAACAAGACCATTTAAAAAATAGTTAAAAATTGTGCTTGCGGCCAATCAAAGACAGGAATATTCTTAAGAAGCAGAAAAATCAACAAGCCTGCAAAGGAACAGAAAACTAGTTAACGTTGTCATGAGTACCACCGGCATCAAAAAACTATTGTCTGTTTTCTTATCTAGATCTCTATTTCTATCTACATTTATTTTTTCAACCAATAATCTAAGGAGATTATTATGAAACTCGTGAAACTTCTTCTTGCCCTTATGCTATTAACTCAACTTAACTCTGTAATTGCTCAAGATGATATGAATGATGATTCTTGGAGCGAGGAATCTTCAGTACCAGCAACAGCAACTCCTGCTGTGTATGAAGATGCTGCTGGAGAAGATGATTCTCCAGTCTATGATAATGCAACTGACTACTAATACTTAGTAATAAGTTCTATACTCTTCAATATGGATATGAAGATATGGAATGAATTTCAAATCAATTTAAAATCATCGGGCCACTGGAAAATTGGCCCGATGCATTTATGGATTACTCGTTATAAAAATGAATGGCGTATTGGGACGACTACAACTCATGATCCTGAAGATCGCTTAGTTGATATTGAAGTTCCTTTTTCGGGGGACTTTCCTGAAGAGCTTGATACTAACCGTTTCGGTGGAAGTGAAACTGAATCTACGGTTCGTTTAACTCCTACACTTGCTGATCGACCAGTTGTGATTAGGCCGGAAACTCCTTTTTATCTTCCATCAAAAGATGAAGTTACGATCTTTGTCTCAACTCCCCTTTGGATCAATATAATTGTGGAGCCAAAGTCACGAAAGCTTTTATCTCTACCTGTGCTGAGATTGTCAGATACTTGGTTTGGACCAGATCCAACAGAGGGAGAGCTTTGTTACGCAGCAAGAACTAAAGCTAAACTTCGTTTAGAGGATTTATCACTTATTCAATACCGAGCAGTCACTAAAATCGTTTTAAAGAATAATAATGATAAACAGCTTTTTCTTGAGAGAATAAAGGTTCCCGTCAATAACCTTTCACTATATCAATCAAGTGAAACAGGTCTTTTTACTGAGACAATTACCATTATAAAAGATGATGACTCTCCTGAAATGAAAATGAAGCTAGACTCACCTTCTGATTCAGGATTTGGGCCAACGGTTAAAATCGCTATGCCAAGAGAACCTATTCAAAAGAATATTTTCCTTAAAGCTTTTAATACGCTCATTGGATAAAAAATGTATAAATTATTAAACCCAACAAATATTAAAATTGCGATTGAAGCCATGGCATTGGCGCTTATTGGCTTCGTTGCGGTTAGGATTGCAGTTAGAGCGACCTGTTTACTTCTAGCAAAAGCATTAGATGAAAATAAACTATTTATTTTTAATAAGCTTACAACTTATCTTTTAAATACAATCATTATTCTTTTAATTCTAGACTTCCTAGGAGTTGAACTTAAACTTCTTTTGGGTGCAGCCGGTGTCTTTACCGTCGCAATAGGCTTTGCATCTCAGACATCAGCATCAAATCTTATCAGTGGACTCTTTCTCATTGGCGAAAAGCCATTTAAAAAAGGGGACGTCATTACTATTGGTGAAAAAACAGGGGTCGTTCTATCGATTAACTTATTTTCAACAAGACTTAGAACACTTGATAATCTCTTAGTCAGGGTCCCAAATGAGACACTTATGAAGAGTGAAATTACAAACGTGACTCACTTTCCGATACGAAGAGCTGATCTTCAAATACCTCTTTCATTCGATGCCGACCTCGTCCAAGTAGAAAAAATTCTGATTGAACTTGCTGAAGAATCTGGCCAATGTTTAGATGAACCAAAGCCAATTTTTATTGTCCAAGGTATTAAAGAATCTAGACTAGATGCTCAGTTTTCTTTTTGGATTCATCGAAGTAATTTTTTAAAAACTAAAAATGAATTTTATGGCAGGATGATCACATCATTTAAGAAAAACAATGTTGAAATCTCCCTGCCAAAAGTTGTTCACTTTAATCGCGACTAATTACCAGTCTAAGATATAGGCAAACATCAATGGTGCAACAATCGTTGCATCACTTTCTACGACATGCATTGGCGTATCAACTCCAAGCTTACCCCATGTGATTTTCTCACTTGGCGTTGCACCAGAATAAGAACCATAACTTGTTGTCGAATCTGAAATTTGGCAAAAATAGCCCCAAAGAGGAACGTCATCTCTTTGTAGGTCTTGATGGATCATAGGGACAACACAAATTGGGAAGTCACCAGCAATACCGCCACCGATTTGAAAAAATCCAATGCTCTTCTTTGATGTTCTTGTAGTCTCAGTATACCAGTTAGCAAGTCTCATCATGGTTTGAATGCCATGCTCAACGGTAGTAACATTTTTAACACGCCCTTCGATATTAGCGGCTGCATACATATTACCTAAAGTTGAATCTTCCCAACCTGGAGTGAATATCGGAATATTTTTTTCCTTAGCAGCGATCATCCATGAGTTTTTTTCAGGGATTTGAAAGGAAGCTTTTATTTCTGGATCATCAAGTAAGTTCCAGAAAAACTGGTATGGAGGTAGTGTTTCATTTTTCGAATCTGCTAACTGCCATTGTCTCGTAATAGCTTTTTCAATTTTTCTCATGGCTTGTTCTTCGGGAATACAAGTATCTGTAACTCGATTAAATCCTCCGGCCAAAAGGTCTGCTTCATCTTGTGGAGTTAGATTTCTCCAGTTAGGAACTCTTTTGTACTCGTCATGAGCGACAAGGTTGAAAATGTCTTCTTCAAGGTTGGCACCTGTACAAGTAATAGCATCAACTTTTCCTTGGCGAATCATTTCGGCCAAAGATCGACCAAGTTCCGCCGTAGACATAGCACCAGCAAGGGTAATCATCATCTTGCCGCCATTTTCCAAATGCTTCTTATAATCTTCAGCAGCATCCATCATGGCCGCAGCATTAAAGTGACGGTAATGTTCACGCATAAAAGTGGTAATGTGACCCATAGTGGATTCCTTTAGTAGTTGAGACTAACTTGTCCGTCTAATCGATTATTTTGACAAGATCTTTTTCGATGAAATCAAGAATTTGCGACTCAAGTCCGTTAAAACCGACCTCCACTAACCCCTTAAGTCCTGGTGCAGAGTTTACTTCTAGAAGCATCGGACCTGACTTTGACCGTAAGATATCAACTCCTGCGAACTTTAAATCAAGAGCTTGGCCGGCTTTGATTGCCATTTCTCGTTCTTCTTGGGTGATTTCAACTTGTTTTGCGATACCGCCAAGGTGGAGGTTAGAGCGAAACTCCCCAGGTGGAGCCTGTCGAAGCATATAAGCGATCACTTTTTCTCCCAAAACTAAGACTCGAATATCCTCGCCACGACTTTCTTCTATGTATTCTTGCAAGAAAAAACTTTGGTCACTTTGATCCATTAAAAATTGGATCTCTTTTAAGGAATTAACCTTAAAAACCCCTTCGCCTTGAGTAGACTCATTCTTTTTTAGAATGACTGTACTTGATTCAAAAGATTGATACTGGTCCTCAACACTTGTTTTAGAGAAGCAAGCTGTTGAATGAGGAACTCTTAATTTATTATTGGCCAAAATTGTAAGAGCTTTAAACTTATCTTTTGAGTTTCTAATAGCTCCACTGTGGTTTAAGCAATAGGTGTTTGAACTTTCAAAATGGCCTAGGACGTTTAGACCAAAGGTTGAATATCCCGATGCGATTCTTGGTATAACGACATCGTATGAATCAAGTCTTTTTCCTTCGTAAGTGACACTTAGCTCTCCCTCATCGATATTGGTCGAGCACTCAAGATAATTAATAACATCGACCACATGACTGCATCGTCTTGCTTCTTGGGCGAAGAGCTTCACAAAATGCGTATCAGCCAGAATGGAAAGAATGGCAATCTTCACTATAAATTCATTGTTAGAGCTTTTTATTAAAACTATTATAAAGCTAAATTTATAAACTTACTAAGTTTAATAGGATCCATAGTGAGCTTGCTAATTACATGTTTTGAAGATTTCTCAACGATTAAAGAAAACACTTCTAGACTCGTTGCTAGCCAATTATCCGAAAAGTATCAGGTTTTACCGGTAAGCTTTACTCGCTGTGATGAAAATATAATCGAACATGACCATATCATTCAACTAGGTGTCGCTCAGTCTCGTGACGCTATTACGATCGAGCGCTATGCTCACAATCTAGCTCACTCACCTATCCAAGCAGATAATGATCTCTTAAGACCTGAAAATGAAAAGATTCTCAAAGAAGGACCATTAGCTCTGGAATCAACTTTTGATTATGAATTTTTTGAAGGACTAAGTGGTGATTGGAAATGGTCTTTGTCGGCAGGAAGTTATGTTTGCAATGCTCTTTACTATAAATCGCTCTATCGTTTAACAAAATCTAAGATTGTATTTATTCATCTACCGTATCATTTGAATCAAAAAAGCCCTGAACTGGCTCTTGAAGCTTACCGAGACTTTGTTCAAAGTATTTGCAATAAAATTAAATCTTTCTGATTTTTGATCTAACAAAATAATAGATACTACCTGCAAAAATAATCACGAGTCCTTTGATTAGACTCGAGTTATCCACAAAGAATGCCAGTGAAAGACAACCAATAAGTCCAAGTCCCGAATAGTAAGGAGATAAGAATCTCTCTTTGGTTTTTAGCATGAGAGCAGAAATATTTGTGATGGAATAATAAAGAAGGACTGTTAAAGCCGAAAGCTCCCAAGACTTCTCCAAGCTTGTTGATAAGCAAAATACCATAATAATAGCTGTCACCAATAACGTTGACTTGATGGGCTCACCTTTTATTGAGATATACTCAAAAATTCCAGGAAGATCACGGTTTCGGGCCATGGCAAGAGCGACTCTCGAGAGCCCTAGAATAAGATTTAATAAAACTCCGATCATGGCAGAAAGCGCGGCAAAAACCAGAAGCACTCTAAGCCAATCAAAGCCCATGAGACGTGCGATACTTTGCAAGGGAGCGTATGTGTTTAGTG
>CAXBMT010000154.1:0-6481 GCA_963976925.1 uncultured Bdellovibrionales bacterium | reverse complement strand
GGTTATTTGCTTTTGCTAGCATATCATCTTCTTCTTTTAACTTTGTAAGTCGATCATAAAGATCAGGGATTTTATCCGAGTTGCCTATGACTGCGCCAACTTCTTCGTTATTAACAAACATCTTACTGTCTTTATTAACTTGAACGATGACGGCATGATTTCCCAAGATTTCAGTATTTGAGTTTGGTAGAGTAATATCTTTAGCTAGATCAAGCGTCAGATCCGAAGCATTATAACTTTTCAATAGAAACACTAGAAGGATAACTAGAACATCCAAAAGAGATGTAATATCAACTTCTGTTGCATTTCTATCTCTACGTTGTTGACGTAAACTTGGGTTTCTCATCGTTAATACCTTTTATATTACTGTTTCAAAAATAATTTGATCAAAAAGCGTATCTGTTTGAACTTCGTTACCTTTTTTGCTTTTACCTTTTACAACACCTTGGTTTCTTCCAAGTTTTTTAACAGCATCCATTATTTCAACCAGATTCTGGTATTTAAACTCTTGATCTGGTTTGATGATGATACTTTTTTCTTCAATATTCTTCATCTTGATTTGAACCAGTGTTTTAATAAGTTCACCAAGCTCAAGCTTTCCATCTTTTTCTTGGAGCTTAATTTTTTTATAAAGATTATTATCCAAGCCTGTTGTCACCATAATAGAGTCTTTACGTATATCTAAAGTTAAGTTAAGTGGCGGTTCTTTATCTTTTTTATCTTGGCTTATGGTTGCTATTGCCGGGGCATCACTACCAATTTGCACGATGTCGATAAATTGCGCCGACATCAAAAGAAAGAAAATGAAGATAAAAATAGCGTCCAAGATTGGCGTTAAGTTTAGTCTTTCAATTTTTTTACTTCTTCTGATCATTTTCACGACAATATCTCCTGATTTTCCTTAAGCAACTTTTGGTGTTGATGGTACTGGAGGTGTTGTTGTTTTAGCGCTATGACCAGCATGGTGATGTTTTGTTCCAAGAAGATCGACAAGCTTAGTTGAGTTCTCTTCAATTTCACCAATGATCTTTTCAGACTTACTCATTAAGATTGTATGAATACACATAATTGTAATGGCCGAAACTAGACCAAGGGCAGTCGTGTTCATCGCAACGGCAATACCGTTGGCTAGAAGTTTCGCCTTATCTGCAGGGTTGGCGTCAGCAACAGCTGCGAATGATTGAATCAGACCTTGAATTGTTCCAAGCAGACCAATAAGAGTTGATACGTTGGCGATTAGACCAAGATAATTCATTCTTTTATCGAGCTTTGGTAGAGACTCTAGGATTGATGAGTCAATTGCATCTCTGATTTGCTCTTTTGTTTGGTTTGCTCTTTTAAGACCTGAGCGCATAACCTGGCAAAGAAGAGCATTACTATTTGAACAAAGCTGAATGGCCTCTTGAACTTCATTTAAGAGCACATGCTTTTTAATTTTACCCATAAGTGCGCTGCCATTAATATCAAAAGTAATGATGGCTTTGATTCGCTCTACACTGATGCAGATACCTACTAACCAAATGGCCAGAATGATCCACATGAATATTCCACCATCATTCATAAAAGAGGCGAGTGAATGGATAAACCCAGGATCAGTTGCCTGCTCCGTTAATCCCGAAAGATTAGCCGGGTCTGTTGCTACAGCGGCAGCTGTTTGAGCTATGTCTGTTGCTGCTTGTGTTGTTGTTGCTGCGTCCATCTAAAGTCCTCCTACAAACGTCTAACTTTAATTATCTGAGGTTTCTAATATCTTCTTCTAACTCTGGTATAAAATTTGGTCTGTCATATAAGCCTGCGGCGAAAACTTTTCTTTCTCTTTCTCTGACAGAAAGATCGCCTGGGGCTAAAACTGAACCTTTAATCTCTAAATTTCCTAAATCAAAACTTTCATATTCTTTATATTTGATGATCACGTTCTTATCGGTTGCTTGAGCGAAACACTTGACTGTAAAGATCAGACAAATAAGAGTTACAATATATTTCATTGAGCACCTCTCATCGTAATTTCGGTAGCTTGTCTTTTTACAGTTTCACAATTCGACTTAAGACCAAAAGAATAATCACCCAGCTCATCGGCCCAGAACTCACCTTTAAACTCATAAAACTGCTGTTCTACTTTTCTTGATACGTTGTCATAGCTACCACGACCACGATCAGCGATAAGCTGCTTATTCTTATAAACAAGATCGCGTTTATTCGACATGATCTCTAGTTTGATATTGAACATCTCATAGCTCATGGCGTGGATATCATTTACAAAGTTAAACATTAGTCTTTTTACAAAGTGATTTAGCTTTTTAGTTCTAAAGGAGATCATTCTTTTAAGTTCACCGCGGATTGTTTTACCAAAGTAATCATTTGGAAGCTTAACCACATACTTATTTTCGTTGATTGCTCTTTTATAATTAACCAGATCAACGTTAAAAATAATCTTCTTTCTAATCTGAGTTAGAAGTTGGCGAATAAAAGGACTTTTTCCCTCGTTCTCTTTAATTGGTGCTAAGGCTAATTCTAAAAAAAACTTATGTGATCTTTTTTGTGGCAAGATCAAAGCTTTGAGCTCATCTGCTTTAGGTTTATATACTTCATAAAATTGTTCCACCTTCGCAAGGGCATCATCGTAAAGACAAAGGCGATAATATGACAGCGCTGATAACACCTCAGCTTCTGGGAAAAAGTAACTAGAAAGAAGGGGAGACTTATAAGTTACACCAAGGCCTAGTGCACGATTAAAGTCTTTCATCTGGTAAGCTGTCCAGGCTCTTTCAACAAGAATATATGGCCAACGATATGAAGTTTTGGCAATTTGATCATAGGTCGTCATTGCCATCTCATGTTTACCATTTTGGTAAAATGATCTCGCCATATGAATTCTGCAAGTGTCACTTAAGATCTTAAAATATCTAGCAAGTTTATCGTTATCGCCAGCATCACTAATCTTCTTATCTGCTTGTTCGATACAAGCTTTATACTCAGATGCCATAACTTTTTGATCGTTTCTAATATTGGCAATCGCACCAAGTGTAAGTCTCGCTTCAGGCGAGAACTTATGATCAAGTGGTACAAGACTTAAACGCTTCTTAGCTTCATCATAGCGTTGTGCTTTAAAAAGTTTGATTCCGTAAACGAAAGCAAGTGAAGGTGAAGGGAACTTTCCTAAAATTGATCCTTTTAGAGTGGTAAAATTATCAGTACCAGTCTTAAGAATAAGTTTTTCAAGCATGTTTTCAAGAGCTTCATTATAAGCACTGGTCTCAATAAGGTGGCGCTTAGCAAAGACAACAGCTGAGTAATAATATTTACTCTTATATAGTTCTTGCGCAATGTGAGCATTTTTATGCGGATCTTTTGAATTATTAAAGATCTTTCTTGCTTCACTCACCGAAGCAGCCGCATTAACACTCAATAATTGAAATAGCAGGATAAATAATACTTTCATCTATCCTCCTATTAAAATGAGAAACCAACACCAATAATGATGTCGGTATTATTGCGCCAAGATTTCTCTGTAGCTCGGTTAGGGATATCTGCTCCAGGAGCATTGTAGTTATTTCTAAGAAGCTCTAAATCAATATGAAAGTTCTTGGTAGCGTGAAAACGTAATTTTGTTTTCGTTACTATGGTTGTGTAACTTTCTTTGTTGAATGTATTAGCTTGACCAGGGTTTGAAACTGACTTGGCATTACTTTCAGTTTCAAACTTACCTAGACCAAGCCCAAAACTCCAATCGAAGTAAAAAATCTTATTAAAAGTATTAATCTTTCCGTAAAAAGGTGCGTAGACAACACCGACAGCATAGTTAGATAGAGGTCTTCTAACAAATGGAACAGACTGATTGATCGTTGCTAAACTCTTATAGGCATCGTTATCTGAATTTGAGTAACTTGACCAAAAAAGATCAATTGCAAATTCTTCATGAAAGAAATAACCAGCTTCTAGCTTTACACCACTTGTATCTTGGAACTTTGATGATTGACCTTGAAGATAACCAACACTTCCATAAAAACTATTCTTCTTTTTATAGACTTTGTTTTGAAGAACATAAACGCTTTTGTCTGGATCTAGCCAAAGAAAGTCGTATAGATCTTCCTCAGAAGCCCGAAGGCTCCCCGCAATGAGGAGCCCTAGGAGTGTGGTAGCAATAAGTGTGGCACGGTAGAGGCCACGAGCTTTAACTTGGATCATTAAATTCCTCCGACACAAGATCTGTAATAAGCAATTACGATAGAGCCTGCATCAGGAATCGCAGTTGGATCAAAACGGATCACGCGATTAACAGGATCATAGGTCCAGCCACTTGTAAGCTCTTGACCGTTAAGAGTAATACGAATCTGGTTGTCAATTGGCGTACTTGATAATGGAAAGGTATCTAAAAGATTTAGAATCGATCCACCAAAGTCACTTAGAGTGTCATAAAATGGACGGTGAATATCAGCGACAACACCATTCATATTATTTGTATGCTCGATATAACGTGTACCAATTGTTTCCCACTGATTTCCTACGAGTTCAGTCGTAACAATTGAGTAAGGCTTGATATAACCAGCATTCGCTTTTATCGCTCTAAGAGCATTTGTATACTGAGCCACGTTTCCTGCAGAGAAGTCTTCTTCATCTGATACATAAACAACGGCAAGATAAGCATTTGGTCTTGCCCAAGATTGATATCTTTCAAAGAAGCTCTGTGCTCCATAAAGACCCATCTCTGTACCAGAACCTCTCGTTCCAACTCTAATCCAGTTTTGAAAGTTTGAAATAAACTGACTTTCATTAGCTGCTGCCGCCGCTGATGTAAGTTGGTTTGTATCACCAATCATTAAACCGTTTAATCCACTGCGACCATCAGTAGTTGTAATGGCCATTTTAAAATCAACGCCTTTAGAGATGAAGTCACGAATAAATAGATCAAAGTTCGTTGCAAGATCATCTTGCTCGTTACCCATTGAACCAGAGTTATCAATAACCCAAAGGATATCGACTGAAGCATCTTGAGCAACATTTTGAACGAATTGATCGTTCGATTCTGTTGGAGTACCTGTTCCACACACACCTGGACCTGGATCCGGAGTAGGTGTTGGATTAGGTGTCGGATTAGGATCTGGAGTTGGATCGACAGTTGGTACACCATCTGTAACTGGGTTACCTGGTACACCTACACCTTCCAAAAACTCCTTTTGGTAAAACTCATCTTGTTGACAGCCTGTAGCTAGGATTCCCAACGTTGATAAACAAAGTAGGGTCATCATGTTACGGATCTTCATGTCCGCCTCCGTCGTTTTCACGACAGGACGAAAGCGCATTCCAATTATCCTGTTCCCCTTATTCAATGGCCTAGGCCTAAGGTTCACTGAGATCGCTGCTTTCGCTTCCCTTAATCATGACTCTTGATTCTCTGCTACTGACGTACAACATTGAGCGGACGGACAACTGCGAATCAAAGCCGTTGCAAAACAAATATTTCCTAAATTCTATGCTTCCTAGTAATTAGGTCAATATACGTGAGCTGCCCGGTCGGATAAGTCGTAAGAAAGCCATATATTTCAGTAGGATAGGTTACAAAAAAAGTTAATTTTCTATATTTTTTATTCATGGTTTTTTTTCTAAAAAGTCGCCATAAAAAGCAGTCATCCAATGAAATACCAAGACCTTATTAAGATGCTATAATGTCTCTATTAAAAAGATGGAGTCTAATTATGTGTTTATTATGTATCGAAATTGTTAAGTCTAGAATGAATACCCAAGAAGCGAGACGAGCGCTTGGAGAGTTAATCAATACTGCAGAAGATTCTGAATCAAGAGAACATTATATCGAACTTATGCATGCAGTTGATGATGAAGACGAGTTAAAAGAGCTAGCTCAAAAAGGTGCAGATCAAGTTAAGTAAGTCTTAAGCTTTAAAAGCATCTCTTCATTGATCCTGTGATTTGTATCTTTAAGAAGAGTGAACTCCCCATGACAATTATACTTTTGTAGTTTGGCATGTTTGTTTTTTGCTTCAAGAGGATTCACCATATCATCATCTTCACCATTAATAGCATGAACTAGAAAATCATGTTTTAAATCATCCATAAGATCAGGTCTAAAAGAAGAGTTTAGACAGATGACTTTTTCAACGTCATTTAACTCTTGAGCTAAAAAAGGTGCTAGATATCCACCTTGTGAATAGCCAATAATAATTTTTTTTCTTTGACTTAAATTTAAGTGAGCAACGAGATCTTTTACTAAATTGGCCGGTATTTTATACGGGACGTAATACTCTGAACTTTTTGCATCGTAGAAATACCAAGCAAAGCCAAGGCTTTCGATAGTTCTCGCTTTTCCGGGAAGAGGATAGGGGCCGTTGGGAAGAAGTAATGTTGATTTTTTGGGAAGTGCAGATTCAATTAATTTATAGAGATCCTCTGCGGATTGACCATAACCATGTAAGCAAAAAACAAACATGCCAAACTACAAAAGTATAATTGTCGTGGGGAGTTCACT
>CAXBMT010000153.1:0-6517 GCA_963976925.1 uncultured Bdellovibrionales bacterium | reverse complement strand
ATTGAAGTTATTTGGAATCTTAACATTCCTTATTTTTTTTAATACTCAAGCTCAAGAGCTAGAGTTTTACGAGTCAGTGGGCCTTGGTGAATCAGACATCGAATCATATTCCGGTCCACTGAATGCTAAGATGGAGTATCGACTTTCAAGCGGCTCTCTTTCTTTTGCTGATGAAATCTTTTCGACAAATTATCTAGCACCTGTAACTTCAGATGCGATTTTCGAACTGGAAAGAACATGGTTTGAAGATCTACCTAAGCAATCTGCTTGCCCAAATTCATACCTAGCTGAGAATATTGATTATATTAGATATCTTTATAGGCTATTAACCCTTTCTTATCTTTATGAATCTTTTAAAGACTACCAAGAAACTCTTTATGGCTTTGGTCAATCAAGTCAAACGTGTTCAATTTCTTACGATATTTTATTTAGAAAGTGTAAGCCACAAGACCAAGAGATGAAAAAGTTTATCGCCAGGGCTCGCTCTGTTATTAATAAAGACTTAGCCGTTAGATCACTTGAGCGATTTAGCGATAAAGCAGAAAACAGTTGGTTAGCCAGAGTTAGAAATACAAGAGAGGAATTAACTCCTGCTCAAAGTAGAGTCAGAGGTTGGTGCGAGGGGATCAAAGGTGGCTGCGATAGTCTTAAGGTAAAAGAAATTACTTCAGGCTTAATCGCTGCATGTAATAGTGATAAAGAATTATTTAATAGAATTTGTTCTGAAAAAGATGAACTTTATGGAATTTCGCGTCTGCCAGGTCTTGCTCCGGTTCTCGCTAACTCAAATGTTTTAAAAGTCATCAATAGTGGTGGACATGGTGAAGCTTGTTTGGCCAGATACGCACGTCTTTTATCAATTAGAGAGCGTTGGCATCCTCCTCTTGAATGGATCATGCCAGCAGTGAAGAGCAAGCTGACTTTTGGTGATGCTCGCTACCCTCAAGGGGTTTTGTTTGTTCCTGGTGCCTTGAAAGAGTTCGACGATAGAGGATTAAGTAACTTTCTTTTCAACGAACCAACACCAACTCCTGTACCTACTCAACGTCCTGTTGTAGCTGTTTTACCTAAACCTACACCTATGGCTACACCAATTATCTTGCCACCAAAGCCGATGCAGGTGCCCGTCGTCGTTGTCACACCGAAACCGACTCCAACGCCCAAGCCACTTTCGGCGTTTGAGTATGCGCTCAAGCTTCATCTTAATGGAAAAGACCCTATTGATGTCGACATGAAGAGATTTGTTAGTGAGCCAAAGTTTTCGGCCAAGGCGATTGAGATCCTTAACGAGGCACTAGTTAAATACCAAACTCGTTACGCGCTTGAGTCGATGAAAAAGGCAGATAAGCTTGGAACGATTGATGAACCCGTTAGGCTTATGTTCTTGAAGTATCTGATAGATCAAGATCAACATCAAGGTCTGTGGAATATTGTAAACGTTATTGGTTCTGAATTCTTTGTGGTTAATGATCTTGATAAAAAGAAAGATCCTGTTTGGGTAAAACTTAGTAATGATCGATCGACAAATTTCAATTGGCAATTAACCGTCATCGCAAAACAATAAAAAAGCCCGACTTTCGCCGGGCTTTGAAGATTCAAATTTATTAAATCTTATAAAAGTTTCTTAAGACGTTTCTTAACAGAAGAACCCATGTCTAGAAGAAGAAGAACACCTGAGTTTTCACCGTTAGCATCTTCACCTACTAGAGAGATATTACCTGTACGTGTTCCTGAAGAGTAGAAACGGAATGTTGCAATTGATTGTCCAATTCCAAGGTTACCAGTTGGAACGAAAAGACCGAAGACTTTTGGACCAATATAAACACCTAGGTTGTTAAACTTAGGAATTGAAAAGGCAACAGCTGGAAGACGTCCGCCAACTACACCTGGAAGTGCACGACCACCAGGAAGTGTTTGTGGTGGAAGTTGTTGAAGGTCGTCATCAAATACGTCTTTTAGTGATACAGAAACAGCCATCAATGTACCAGTAGAGTTAAAGTCTGGAGATAATTCAATGTATGAGTTGTTATACTTTGGAATATTATAACGAAGTCCACCTTGAACCTGGAGGTTTTCGAAAACCATTGAGATCAAAACGTTGTCATCAACGAGAGTTACTGTTGGCCCAATAACACCAGGAATTGTGATGTTTCTTCCATCAGATCCATCACCACATGATGTAGAGATAAGAGCTGCTGAGAGGAGCAGTGAGGTTACGAGGAGTTTTGTTTTTCTAGCAGTAGTAAAAAGAGCATTCATAATTTGTACCATAAGAAACGACGTTTCTTTGGCTCCCTACCATTTTTCAATCCACATACGTACAACTTCAACTAACGTCCAACGAATAACGGAGCAGGATAATTTTTAATTTAAAAACCAAGTTTAATTTTCAGTTCCAAACCCAATAAACTTAGTAACTCTGTCTGAGATTCATAAGCTTATCAGTTCCAAATCTGGGGTCAATAAATTGATCGGAATATATTTCCACATCTTAATGGCCTAAGTGCGATTACCTAAAATATTTTTAAAAACAATAACTTGAGTGATTTATGGCGAAGAGTTTTAGTCTGAAAAATTCAAGAGTGCCTATGACTCAACTTTTATGAAATTAGCCTAAAAAAATTGTCAATGGTGGCTAAGTGGTGATTAGTTTGTTGAGTATGAGCATTGATGGCAATCACCTCACACCCTGCTAGTTGTGCTGATTTTTGCCCTGTCGCCGAGTCTTCAAATACCACTGCTTCACCACCTTTTAGTCCCCAATGCCTTAGAGCGCTTAAATAAGGACCAGGAGAGGGCTTACTTCGAAAGCATTCTCCACGTGCAACGACGTGATCAAAAAATATTCCTATGCCAGAGTGAGTAATCATGCTTGTGGCAATCTCCAACTCACTGGCAGTAACAATCGCCACCAGAAGTCCTTTGGCTTTAACTTCTTTTAAAAGCTCTTTGGTTCCTTGAGTAATATATTCATCCCATTTACTAATAGGTATTTCACGGCAAAGAGCTAGATAGTGTGAGTTCTTAGCTTTAATAAAATTATGCTGAGTTAGTTGAGTTGAAATTCGTTTTTCTGCAACAAAGAAACGGTAGAGTGCGGGATCAGGCATCCCTAAAAAATCATGAAGAGGATCAATGCCGGTCATATCAATATTTAATTGATGAGCTGCTTTAACTAATGCATCTGCGTGTAAGGGTTCGGAGTTAAAGAGAGTTCCATCCAAATCAAAGAAGACCGCCTTGAATTGTCGGGTAATGTCCTCAACGGTAGGTGCTTGCAACATGGGTGAACTTTCCTCCTGCTAACGATGATAATCAGATTTTGCTATTATTAACAGGGGAGGCGAGTTATGCGGCTATTTAAAAATTTTGAGCCCGGTATTGATCGTGTTGATCAAACTCACAGACGCTCTCGAAATTCACCTGCAAAAATTAATAAGAATGCCAGAGCTCCAAAGGAGTCTATTTCTTCTAGTGAAATAAGAAGCAAGGTGGAAGAGCACTTCAAGCCTAAGCCACCAAAAGAAAAAGTCGAAGTTTCTGAACTAGCAAAAGCTAAGAATGAAAAAGCTGAAAAGGTCGAAGAAGTTGAGGCTGAAAAAGAAATACGTCCACCATCTGATGTTGGTTTAAATAATCCCAAGGATCCTGCAACAATTGGAAAGCTTAAGGATGTTCTCACAAAAGGTGGATTTAATTTTAATCCTAAAGAGCGTGAAACTTTAGAGAAGATTCTTGGCGATAGTGCTTAGTCTTTTTTGAGCATTAAACTGATTTTGGCAATTGTGGCAGGCAAAATTTCAATCAATCTTCCCTCTTGAATAGTCGCTGCACTATGATCGTGTCCACCACCACCCAGTGCTTGAGCAATAACTCCAACATCAACGGTTACATCAGCAGAGCGAAAACTTATCTTAACAGTTGAGCCTATCTGTCTAAACATACAGGCTACTTTTATATTATCCAAAATGAGAAGATGATTAATAAAGCCATGGGTGTCTTCAATATCAACACCGTACTCTTCCATCTGATCATCAGTCATAGCAATCCATGCAATAGCTTCATCCGCACTCGTTTCAACTGAACCTAAAACTTGACCAAGTAATCTCACAAAAGAAGGCTTCTTCGTGCCGTTGATGAGGTTGTAAGCTTGGGGAGGCTCTACGCCTGAGTCCATAAGTTTAGCAATTAAGCGATGGGTATTGGCCGAAACGGTAGGATACCTAAAGCTTGAAGTATCGATGAGGATTGATGTGTACAAAGCAAGTGCAATTTGCGGAGTAAACTTAGCTCCCATTGCCTCGATTAAAAGTCCAGCTAGCTCACCCGTTGCAGATACAGTTGTATCAATACAATGAATCGCAGCGACTTCACGTGGGCAAGGATGGTGATCAACAAAAATTACATTTTTAGCAGAGGCGCCAAACTTTTCAACACCTGAGCCAACTCTCGATAAAGAGTTAGTATCCACAATAATTAAAAGATCGACGGAGTTTGCAGGTCTTTTTTTCCAATCTTCAAGCCCAAAGACAACGTTTTGTGGGTCGAGGTAGCGATATCGCTCCAAAAGTTGCTCTTCATTTACACAATGAGCTTCTTTGCCAAGCTGACGCAAGGCCATACACAGGGCAATCTCACTTCCTATACCATCTGCATCTGGATGAATATGGGTAGAAAGAACGATTCGATTTGCTTTAGAAATCGCATCTGTAAAACGTGTGGTTATGCTCATGAAATCCTATCGGTGATTTAGCTGTGAGACTTGACGGGCGAGTGTTCTAGTCGGTTACAATAGTCCCACAATACGAGTATGTTTATTGAGCCTGAGGGAGAAAATACGATGCCGATTTCCACCGAAGCAATCGGTCTAGTTGGAGTTTCTAAGGCATACCCTGGTGTTCATGCCTTGAACGATATTAATTTTTCAGTTCAAACTGGAAGAGTCCATGGATTTCTCGGACCGAATGGTGCGGGTAAATCAACCACGATGAATATTATTACAGGTCTTCTTCACGAAAGCAGTGGCTCGATTCGTCTTATGGGTCAAGAGTGTCCACCAAGTCAGAGAAAAAAATTGATCGGCTACTTACATGAACAGCCTCCAATTTATCCACAAATGATTGTTCGAAAGTACCTTGAATTTGTTGCTGCTCTTTATGGCAAGAAAGATCAAGAAGCTAAACGCAGTGTTGATTATGCCATTGATGCTTGCGGGCTTAGTCAAGTCGTAGAAAGGATGATTGGCAATTTATCAAAAGGTTATAAACAAAGAGTAGGGATTGCTCAGGCTTTAGTTCTTGGTTCAAAAATTTTGATTTTAGATGAACCAACTGTTGGTCTTGATCCCGTTTCAGTTACTGAGATAAGAAATCTGATTCAAAATTTAAAGGGCGAACATACAGTATTACTATCGTCCCATCTATTGCATGAGATTTCTTTAGTTTGTGATGATATCACGATGATTAATCACGGTAGGCTGGTTGCTACAGGAACCTTGGATGAAATTCAAAAAAGATTTAGTAGCGCTGAAAGATATATTGTTAGAGCCGACGGCCTAAGTAGTGAGACAATTCAATCTCTTGAAAAAGACTTTGGAATTAACTGTCTGCAAGAGAGTAAGAGCTGGGTACTTCAGACCAGTAGAAAAATTGAAGCAAAAGAGCTTTTAGGCTTTTTAGTCAATCAAAAGTCTGGAGTAACTGAGTTCTATCAAGATGAAACGCAACTGGAAGATGTCTTTAAACAAGCAATGAATGAAGGAGGTCAATAATGTCTTCTTTTATTTCTAATATCTGGTTAATGACTAAAAAAGAAGTCGCTGATTCATTTAGCTCTTCACTCGTTTATGTTTTAACGGGTTTATTCAGCCTTTTAATTGGCTGGCTTTTTTTCTATGTCATTCTATCAAGTGAGATGACTGCTGGGACTCTCTTGCAATCAGTCTTTAATCCAATCTTCGGGAATATGAATTTTATTTTCTTATTCTTTGCTCCGCTTTTAACGATGCACTCTTTTGCACTAGAAAAAAGACAAGGAACTCTAGGACTTTTGCTTTTATCAAACTTAAGTCATATCGAAATTATTTTAGGTAAGTTCTTTGCTGTCATGGTGACGACTTTATTTATGCTATCCTTCACTTTGATCCTTCCATTGATCTTGGCCATCGCTGGTTATTCAGAGTGGTCATTCATTTTGACCGGCTATCTTGGAATTGTTTTTTCTGTGTGTTGCTATGTCGCGGTTGGAATATTTGCATCATCATTAACTGACAATCCGGTTATCTCAGCAGTTCTGTCGTTTTGTATCCTGCTTGGCATGATGCTGATTGTTTTATCTGCTAATGCCAGCGAAAATCCTCTTGTTGGTGAGATCCTAAGCTATATAGCAATTCCATTTCACTATGAAGGCTTTATTCGCGGTGCGATCAAGTCGTACTCTTTGATTTACTTTGCTTCTGTCACAGGTTTTTTTCTGTGGCTAAGTGAAAGATCTTTAGAATCAAGGAATTGGTGAGATT
>CAXBMT010000152.1:0-6519 GCA_963976925.1 uncultured Bdellovibrionales bacterium | reverse complement strand
AGCAGCACCACCATTTTGAACATTTGCTGTAATAAGATTTCTACGTTTGATTTCAGTCATTGCTGATACAACATGTTCGTAAGCTTCTTTTACAAAAAGAGCATGAGTATTTTCCGGGTCAGCTTTAAACACAGGATTACTTAGAGATAGCACTTCTCGCGCTCTTCTCATTAAAGTAGGGTAGATATCGTTAAATTCTGCTTCAAGACGCGGCTCCAGACTTCCAAGCCTAAAATCAGTTCTCGTTGATTGAATCATTGTTTTAAATTGATCTTCTAATTTTGATAGGTCTGAAAGTGTTGCATAGAATGTTGATCTAGCTTGTTCAAGTGATTGAGCATCATGATCAAGACGTTCTTTAAGAGCGTCAAACCATGACTTATCAGGTTTGTTAAGACCCGCTTCAACTCTTAGCATGACTCGGTCTTGAGTTCCCTTAAAGACAACAGGGCCAACATACCACATTCTTAGATCTTCGATACCGGCGTAAGCTTCAAGACCAGCAATTTGGGCCAGGTCTAGTTTGAAGCTAACTGTTCTTTCTCTAAAGCGTAAATCTTTTCTTTCTATATATCGCTTAAGTTGTAGTGCTATGTTTTCATCTTCGTTGTCGGCGATCTCTGGCTTAACGTCCATGGCCCAATTCATGAAGCTTGTGTTCATCATGATGTTGGCAGTAAAGTTTCCTAGAACATGAAGAGCTTCTAAGTAGCTCATTTCTCCAATTCGAAGTTCTACAAATTCAATTTGAAAATAACGAGTTAGTGCTAGCATTCTTGCTGATGGTAGCTTGAAGGCCGCTCTAAAGTGATGTATTTGAGGAACGGACTCAGAGCCCGCAATGTCTTGTAGGTCACGTAAAATATCACTTGGAATTTCAATATCACCCTCAAGAATGACCAAATTTTGCATTGGATCGAATTCAATTCTTGGCAGTGATTTAATAGGAGAGCCATCAACAAGGAGTGCTTTTCGCATTTGTTGCTTAATAAGCTCAATTGGCAGGTTTAGAGTTATGAGTGACTCTTCAGTAATATCTGGATTTTCAACCACATTTTCTTGTGACTGATCCGGTGCTGTGAAGTCGTATACGACACGAGCGTAGGTGGGATTTAGTCCACATAAAATGATAGTAACGGCGATTAACCAGTTTTTAATGGTTGTCATAAACATTGCTCCAAAGAGATTTTGAAGCTGAAAAATGCAAATTTTAGGCCGAGGAGTAAGTTGTTATTTCAGGTATTTATGAGCTTTAAACTGTTTAAACTTTAGACGTACTATCGTTGGAACTTATAGATACTTAAGCGCCCACTAACCATATAGGAAACCAAGCAAGCGATGAGGGCATAGGGCAAAATATTGAGACCAAACAGTTCAGCAGCCATGACGGCGCAAGCTAATGGAGTTTTAGAGGCAGCTCCAAAAACAGCACTAAAACCACAAGCTGCAAAAAGTGAGATTGATAAAGCAAAATGACTGGCAAAGGCGCTACCAAGAGTCGCTCCCATGAAAGCTAGCGGTGTAAACTCACCGCCTTTAAATCCTGCACCTAAACTCAGAACAGTGAAAATCATTTTTTTAAACGGAACAAACCAGGGGGAATTTACTAAGAATGAATCTTGAATGACTGAAATTCCTAGACCATTGTAGTTAGTTGTTCCATCCCACAGAAAACAAGCAACAAGAATAAGTGAAATAATTATTATTCTTAAATAAGGATTCGCTACCAGCTGATGAGCTTTGTTCTCAGTCAAATGTAAAAGCTTCACAAATAAGCGCGCAAATAGACCCATCAAAATAGCGGCGATAGTTAGGTAGAAAAAAACCTGCCAATGAGTTTGGATGATGACATTTGGATAGCTTGAGTGAGGAGCTAAACATAAAAGCGTAATTGCATAAGCGGTTAGGGAAGCAAAGATGGACTGAACTAAAGCTGTTACTTTGAAGCGACCAAAGTGCAAAACTTCCATACCAAATACTATTCCAGCTATGGGTGTTCCAAGAGCAGCGCCAAAACCGGCTGCCATACCTGCAATTAAATAATACTTTCTTCTTGTAGTATCGACGTTTAGCTTTTTAGAAAGAGTACTGGCTAAGCTTGCTCCCATTTGTACAGCGGTTCCCTCGCGACCAACTGAAGCTCCAAATAAATGACTTATAATTGTAGTTACAAAGATAAGCGGTGCCATGATGAGTGGAATATCTTTTTTAGGTTCATGAATTTCGTCGATAATAAGATGATTACCTAAAGAGCTTACTTCTCCAAATCTTTTGTAAAGCCAAACCGTTAATAGACCACAAACTGGCAGTGCATAGAGAAGACTAGGATAGAATCTGAAAAGCTCACCTGATATAGCGAGAAGATGAAGAAAAGCGGCACAAACCAAGCCCGTCATTATTCCAATGATTAATCCATCAAAAATGCTAATTAAGAGGGGCTTAGGCGGCTTCATATCGTTGTATTTTAAGTCATTAGCATATGGTATGACCAATTTTCAGTAGTTTGAGTTCGCGAAAAATTTACAGAATAGCTGTATTTGAGCTTTGAAGTGCTACAAATCAGTGATCAATGACAATTGGGGGAATTTGATGAAGAAACTAATAATAATGTCTATCGTTTCGCTTTTAAGCGTTTCAGTGTTTGCTAATGAAATTATGCTAGATAATAAAGAGATTGATCTGGGAAATATCTCTGACTCTGAATCTAATGTAGCTGTTTTAAAAGAGTTCAATTTTAAAAGAACGGCCGATACGCCTAAAAAAGTTACTTTAAAGTATGAAATGAATTTTCTTAAAGATGATTGTACTGAATATGAAGTAAAAACTGAGGAAATTCCTGAATTTAAGAAAACAGTTTGTGAAGTATCAAACGGTGGAACTTTTCTTTGTGAAGAAAAAATCTTTAGTGGTTTGTTTAATGCAAAAACAGAATGTGTGGCCCAAGGTCAAGTACGTGAGACAGCTAAGGGTGAAGTTACACTTAACTTCTCAAAAGCAGTTAAGTTAGCACCAAGTGCATCAGAGACTGTAGGGGTAAACCTTACTCAAAAATCAATGAAAGAAGACAATGCCAATGCTGTTGGTCGTATGATTGAGTCTCACTCATTATATGAAGTTAAAAATAGCCGCTTCGGTGGACCACAAATTAAGTTTAAAGCTCTTTAATTTGTAACTGAATTAATAAAGTCTTTCGAAAGGCGCTCTTGTGAGCGCCTTTTTTCGTTGGAAAACTTGGCCAATGTCTTAGTCGCAAATGCCATTCGGTACTGCTTAGAAAAGAAGTCTTTGTGCTTTTCGATGAATTGCCAATAAAGCGCATCCAAAATCTCATCGCTATCAGTCTTGGGCCAACCCATCTTTCTCATATAGTTTGAGCCACAAATATAGGGTTTAGTGGCAAAGATTCCACCATCAGAAAACTGAGACATACCAAAGACATTTGGCCCCATAACCCAGTCCGAGCTATCGCTAAACATTTCCATAAACCAACGATAAACTTCCTTGGGATCAATATGACAAAGCAACATCGTATTGCCTAAGACCATAAGTCTTTCAATGTGATGAGCATAAGAAAGCCGATCAACTTTTTGAATAACAAAGTCGAGTATATTTAGTCCGGTAGTCCCAGAGTACCAGCGATCATTGAGCTTATTTTCAGCTTTAAAGAAATTTGTGCTTTGTTGAATATCATCAAAGTTTTGATAGATTCCTCTTACAAATTCACGCCAACCAATGATTTGTCTTACGAAACCCTCATGGGAAGCAAGGCTTGTTTTACTCTTTTTAAAGGCTTTAGTCGCTAGATCAATGACTTCATGGGGGAGTAGTAGACCGATATTTAGCATTGGAGCAATGGTTGAATGAAAAAGCTGATCTCCTCTTGGACAAAGAGCATCTTCATAAGGGCCAAAGCCCGCGTAGCGAAAATCTAAGAAATTATTAAGCCAAGACTTTGCCATCTCTCGCGTGTAGGGAATCCAATAGTATTTTAGATCACCTGGATGATCGCTAAAGTATTCGTTGATAGATGCCTTTACTTTCTTCGCAACAGGGTCAGATTCAGTATTTAAAGACTTAATATCCTCTGGGAGTGCTAGATCTTTTGGGATCTTATTTCTATTTTCTTCATCATAGCTCCACTTTCCACCAACAGGACTTCCATCTTTTTCAATTAACAAACCAAGCGCCTTTCTTTGATTTTCATAAAAGACTTTCATGAACGGCTTTTTAGTTGAATCTAAATAACTTTTGAAATCTTCTCTGGAAGTAATAAATAATGGCGAAGTATGGAGTTTTAGTTTAACGTTTTTTCTTTGACAGAAATCTATGATTTCCTTTTCAAAGAATTTATCTTCTATCTCATAGGCATGTAGTAGCGATACATTCTTAGACTTTATCCAGGATTCTAAATTATCAAAAAAACTTTTGTTTGAGAGCTCGTGATAATCAACTTTGATATGCTTTGACTCAAGTTCTTCTTTAAACTTTCTCATACTAAGAAAAAAGAACATGATTTTTATTTTATGGTATCGAAAATGAGTCGCAAGTCCACGATCCTCACTCATAAAAACAGGAGCATTAAATCTAGAGTAAAATTCAGGTGGAAATAATTGATTTCCTAATGCGAGCGAGCCTTCCAAGTTTTCTCCAATAATTTATAAAATGGTATCCACCAAATAAAGTCGTTAAAAACTAGAATAATTCCAAACTCTAATGGGAGTGTTTTAAGATATAATGCTTGCGCAAAACCAATAGGGCCAAAGATTTTTCCAAGAAAGCCAACTAAAACAATTGGCCAATGTCTTTTATAGTCAAAACTAGCAAACCAATAACCTATGCCATAGACACCAACAATCATCCCCACACACTGCCATATTTGCGGGTAAACGGGTCTGGTCATGCCAAGCTGATCAAAGATAAAGAATGGAAAAAAGATAATGAAACTTCCCCAGAATATATTATAGATAGCGGCTGCTTTTAGCGTCATAGATTGATTATTCAAATTGAACTCTGGTTAGAAGGTAAAGGAGGACGAGGCTATTTAGGCTCCAAGCGATTGTTCTAATCCAGTTTGTTATGACCAGTGAATCAATAAGGCTAGAGTCAAAATACTGTGCCATTTTATTATGGATCGGAACACTAACAAAAGCTGTAGCAATAAAGACTAAGGCCACAAGCGAAATATTAATGATGAAATATGTTTTATAGCTATCCATGTAAGTTGAAAATAAAAGTGTAGCAGCACTTAGAAGCTGCGCCATCATAAGCGGAGCTACCACGATTGTGATTGATCCAGTGTGAAAAGTATGAAATTGTGGCCAACTTTTCATTTCTACGTAGCGAAAACTAGGGTAATGAGTTACTTGAACGAGCCAGATAATTCCAGTCATCGCAAATGTGGTGAATAGGTTAATAAGTAAAACAATCGACATGGATCCATCTTAGGGCTTGAAGCTAATCATCGTCTAAATTGTCAAAGTATTGTCTATCAAGAATTGAAGTCTTCATGGTAAAAGGTTGTATGAGCAATTTACACCTTTGGGATTTAAACAATATCAAAAGTATGGATCAGCGATTTAGAGCGCAATTCATTAACTCTCTACCTGGTTTTAAAACACCTTTTCTTTTAGGGACTCAAAACTCTAGTGGTGAAACTAATCTTTCAATAGTTTCATCTGTTACTCATATTGGATCAAATCCAGCTTTGATGTCACTTATCATGAGGCCTAATACGGTACCTCGTCATTCAATTGAAAATATCAAAGAAACAAATTTCTTTACTCTTAACGCTGTTCCAAAAGATAGATATGTTGATGCTCACCAGACATCAGCTCGTTATGATCGCGATCAATCTGAGTTTGATCATTGTAACTTTACAGCTGTTTATGAAAAAGACTTTAACGCTCCATTTGTGGCAGAAAGCCCTCTGCAAATAGGATTATCTTTGGCGCAAATTAATCACCTTGAAATTAATGGCTGCGATATGGTGATCGGCAAAATCGAAATGGTTAAAGCTCCCTTTAAGATAATGGGTGAGGATGGAGCTCTAAAACTTGATCAACTTAATCTTTGTTCCGTCACAGGACTAGATTGCTATCATTCTCATCAGAAAATTGGCAGACTTAGCTACGCTAAACCCGACAAAAAGCCTTC
Source organism: uncultured Bdellovibrionales bacterium (assembly GCA_963976925.1). Classification (GTDB taxonomy): domain Bacteria; phylum Bdellovibrionota; class Bacteriovoracia; order Bacteriovoracales; family Bacteriovoracaceae; genus UBA4207. Next base: position 366 of record CAXBMT010000152.1, on the reverse strand, counting down.
TGTTATAGATTAATGAATAATATTGCTTTGCCGCTTGGTAGATAGGGCATAAAGCCTTAAAATAATTGCTTATGGCCAAAGACCAAATCATACCTTTGACTGAACTTCTCGAGAAGATTGGTAAAGAGGATACATCTAACCCAAGACCATTAATCGATCTGATTAATTGGTTACGCGCTGGCGGAGTTGATAAAGCCGCTGAAAGACTGCGTCTTCTCACACTTGAGTTACAAAGAAAGAGTTGGCACTCACACGCTCTAACTGATCTGATGGGAAGAGTTGTTGCAAAGCACTCATTTCTTCGTCTATTTACAGAATCTGGCTTGATGAATGAAGATCCTTTTCTAACTCAAGCCAAGAACCGAC
>CAXBMT010000151.1:0-6537 GCA_963976925.1 uncultured Bdellovibrionales bacterium | reverse complement strand
GTCATATAAGCGCCAGCGATAAATCACTTCGTTCGTTGTTAGCCCTAGGATTGCAAGCTTAAAGCCTTTGTAGTCATAAACGGCTGCATCCTCGAGTTTTTCTTTAAGATGAACGAAGCGATTTTCAACTAGTAAATTTGCACCAACATAGCGAACCTTTTGATTTGCACGCGCAATAGCATCATCAAACTTATCAGTGCCCATTAGATAATCATGATTACCGGCAACGGCCACATCAATACCTAAAAGATCATACATCTCAAACGAGCGCACACTTTCATCGGCCATATAAAATAGACTTCCTTCAGTGAAATCTCCGCCATCGAGCACGAGTGTTTTAATCCCTTTATCAGCTGCTTCTTTTTTAAGGCGATCGATCATGGTTTTAATACGACCGTAGCCGCCACGATTTGGCTCTTGGTGTGAACTCACGAAATAAGAGTGAAGATCATTGGTGTGAATAATTTGCAAAAGCTCATCGGCTTTAACTCCGAAGGCACACAATAGTAGTAATGAAACTACAATAGCTGAAAATAGACGCATATTTTGACCCTTTGTATCTAGGACTTGTAATACATCTGGCCTGAATTGACAGGCCCTGTTAGAAAGCATGTAAAAAAGATTGGGGCCTACTTATATGAACGACGCATCGCGATGCACCTTTGCCATTATTTCTCACCCGGATGCCGGTAAAACAACAATGACTGAAAAGCTATTGTGGTTTGGACAAGTTATTCGCGACACAGGGATGGTAAAGTCAAAATCTGGTAACTATGCAAAATCTGACTGGATGGAGCTAGAAAAAGAACGTGGAATCTCTGTAAGTTCTTCTGTCATGAGCTTTCCTTATAAGCACCGCCTCATGCACCTACTAGATACTCCAGGCCACAAAGATTTCTCTGAAGATACTTATAGAACCCTTACCGCTGTTGAATCAGTGCTCATGATGATCGATTCGGCAAAAGGTGTGGAAGCTCAAACCATCAAGCTGATGGAAGTTTGTCGCCTTAGAGATACTCCAATTGTCACTTTTATGAATAAGTTTGATCTCGATGCTATGGATCCGTTTGAGCTTTTAGACAATCTCGAAAAGATTCTTAATATTCAATGTGTGCCAATGACTTGGCCGATTGGAGATGGTGTCGACTTTAAGGGTGTGTTTGATCTTAGAACCAAACAGATCCAAAACTTTAAAGAATCTAAAGATCCTCTTAATCCGGTTGTTGTAGACGCTAGTGACTTAGACTCTGAACAAGTAAAAAAACTTGTTCCAGGGCATTTACTAGAAAAACTAAAGAACGATCTTGAGATGATTGAAGAGCTTATCTCGCCGCTTGATTCAAAAGAATATTTAGCTGGAATACAAACACCAGTATTTTTTGGATCAGCACTTTCAAACTTTGGAGTTAAAGAAACACTAGATGCCATTAGTGAAATGTCGCCAGGACCTGCTAAGCGTGAAGTCAAGCTTGCTCCTTATGATGAGAACGCTGAAACAAGAACGATCGAGCCTAGTGAAAAGAAATTCTCTGGATTTATTTTTAAGATTCAGGCGAATATGGATAAACGACATAGAGACCGCGTTGCCTTTATGCGAGTTTGCAGCGGAAGGTTTGAAAGAGGCGCTAAGCTTTTTCACGTTAGAACTGGAAAAGATATTAAAATTGCCACACCAATGATCTTTCAAGCTCAAGACAGAGAAATTGCCGAGGTCGCGCTTCCAGGGGATATTATTGGACTTCATGACACTGGAAAGTATCAAATTGGAGATACATTCAGTGAAGGTGAAAATATTCAATTCACCGGTATTCCAAGCTTTGCTCCTGAGATCTTTAATAAAGTACTTTTAAAAGATCCCCTAAAAGGAAAACAGCTTGATAAAGGCCTTCGTCAACTAGCAGAAGAAGGAACCGTTCAGCTATTTATTCGACACACAGTAAACGACAAAATTCTAGGTGCTGTTGGGATGCTACAGTTCGAGGTCGTTAAGTTTAGATTGGAAGATGAATATAACGTCAATGCTGATTACGAGAACTACCCTTTCACAGGTGTTAGATGGCTTCGTTTTAAAGACGAAATCGCCAAAGATAAGTTTATTCGCGATAATGCTAATAATATTTGCTATGACGGCAAAGATAGAACCTGCTTTGCCGTAAGATCTGAGTGGGATCTAAAACTCGTCATGGAAAAAAACCCTGAGGTTGAGTTCTTTAGAAATTCAGACTACCGATGAAGCTAATTCCCAATTTTGAAGGTGGCTCTCTAACTCTAGTAGGTCAGGGATTTTTCCCGTGGCTCTATAGTATCAAGTATGTCTTTAGCGAGAACGTACTTAAAGAAGTTAAAAAGTTTGGAAAGACTCAAAAATCTCATCTTCCAAAAGACTATGTTAATATAAAATTTGATGGCATTAACTTATACATCATGGACACTCACGTAAAAGCTCAGGTGGTACTAGCGCACCAACTCAATTTGTGGCTTTTAGACTGGAAAAATAATGACTGATACTCCTTTAAAAAATCGCATGCATAAGAAAATGAAGATACTTAAAAAGTGGGCCAAGCAAGAAGGCACAGACGCTTTTAGACTTATTCATCGTGATATTCCAGAGTATCCTTTTAGTATCGATCTCTATGGCCCGTGCGCCGTTATTCATATTGGTGCAGTTGAAGGAATTGACTCAGACGAAAAGATTGAAAGACAATTGAGTGAAATTCGCTTGGGACTGGAAGAGCTTGGCATTAAACAAGGTGATATTTTTTTAAAAGAAAGATTTCGTCAAAAAGGAGACTCTCAGTACCAAAGACTTGATAGAGCTTCAAAGCTTATGGAAGTTAAGGAAGGACAAGCACTTTTACAGGTGAATCTTTCAGACTTTCTTGATACGGGATTATTTCTAGATCATAGACCGTTAAGAAAAAAAATGCATAAAGAGTCTAGAGATAAAAGAGTTCTAAATCTATTTTGCTACACTTCAAGCGTCAGTGTTCAGGCCGCACTTGGTGGCGCTAAATCGAGCTTAAGTGTCGATATGTCTAATACCTACCTAGATTGGAGTGCTAGAAACTTCGCACTCAATGGTATCAACACTAATAAACATTCTTTTTTAAGAGCCGATGCTTTAGATTACCTGGTCAATGATAAAGAAAAGTTTGATCTCATTTTTCTAGATCCACCATCATTTTCAAATTCAAAAAAAATGCAGGATAGCTTTGATATTCAAAATGATCATATTGGTCTTATAGCAGCAGCCTATGAAAAATTGGCAACTAACGGCGTACTCTATTTTTCTACTAATAAGAAAAAATTTAAGTTTGATCAAGAGTTGTTAGAAACAATGGAAGCAAAAGAGATAACGCATATTACCGTTCCCAAGGATTTTAATGGGCCACTTCCGCACAAGTCGTACATAATCACTCGGAATTAAACTTGCTGGCGAAAATAGATGATCTCTCCTACAATAAGTTAAACTTAAAGATGGCGCGATTTAATGAAACTAGCTCTTTTATATGCTTTTAGAGATTCTGAATGGAAAAGCTGCGTAAGTATTACCCAAAATATCAAGCATTCCTACGAAGCACTCGATCATGAACTGAAATCTTTTGATTATGATCATCTAAAAGGCGAATTACATCTTGAAGATTTAGCCGATGAGTTAAAAGAATTTAGCCCAGATAAAATTGTCTTTATCGATCATAGGCCAACACCAAAACAGTTATTAGCAAGACTTGTTAAAAGAGATTTGAATGTTCCATTGATCATTCACCTTTACGGAGACTTTTCCGTATATTGCAACGACTGGTTAGAACAAGAGTCACTTCTAAAGAACTTTAAAGTAAAGTTCATCACAGCATCTACAAAACAACAAAAGCTTGTTTCTCAATTTATAAATTCTAGTGAAGACATCGTACACAGAGTACCTTTTTCGGTAAACACAGAAACCTTTATTTATGAAGAAGATAAAGTAGAACAATTCTATAATGATTATAAACTCGATAAATCAAAAATACATTTTATATATGCGGGAAGAATAACGACGCAAAAAAATATTATTGACCTAGCCAATATATTCAAAAGAATGATCGACAGGTATAAAAATGAAATGACTCTTTTGATTGCCGGAGACGTCGACGATATGGGTGAGCCATTTCATGGAAACTACCTTGCCCCAGGAACAACCCAACTTCAATTGAGCAAAAGCCTTTCCCCTCACATAAAATGGATCGGCTCACTTTCTTCGAAAGAGCTTGCAGTTGCCTACAGTGCTTGTGATGCCTTTGTAAGTCTTAGTACTTTTCATGATGAAGACTTTGGAATGGCGCCACTAGAAGCAGCCTGTACAGGAACCTCTATTATCCTAACATCATGGGGCGGCTATACAGACTTTATTGATAAACTTAAAAATACAAAGTCAGTTAAAGTATCATTAAACGAGAACTACCGATATTCATTTGATCAACAACAAGTAACGCAACTACTTTTAGAACAAAAGAAAATAACAGCAGAAGATAGAACCGCCCAGATTAAAACCGTAAACAAACAGTTTTCGATAAAAGAAATATCACAACAAACAGACCTCCTCATAAAAAAAGAAGACAACTACTTTCCTGGATTTAATCATTCGTTTTGGAAATTTACCAATTGCTTTAGGACCTCTCCTGACGCCCCCTTCAAAACCCTTGGCGACAATAACGACATACAAAAAGTCTATACGGAGGCTTATAATGCCTACTCTCTATAAGCTTGAATCTTTTTTAAGTGAAAGGGATTTTGATCCTACTGCAGTGATGCACGACCAAGAAAACATAAGAGTTAATACGTTTAATGAAGGCGGTTACACCCAGGAAGTTTTTGGTTTCCTAGGGGAACAATTCAAACATCACGTCAACTTTTTATCTCTTTCAACTATTAGATCTTATGAAACACTATCTCAGCACCGTTGCATAGCGAGTACTGATGGACTAATACCACTAGTAGATTTTTTTATTAGATTTTCAAGACCTGGAAACTCGTTAAAAACAGTCCTCCTAATTCCACATCAATTAAAAGAATGGGTTCCTCGTATCTGGTCTGACAATGTGATGCTTTATTCAGTTAATCATAGCCCCAAACCAAGCCGACCAAGCCACAATATTTTTGTTGCCATAACAGACCAAGGACTTAACTCACCAAGCGAGCTCCAAGAAGAATTTCTAAACTTTAAAAAGCAATCACCACAAAGTAATAATAATTCAGTCCTTCTGCTTGCTCCAAGCAAAGCTATCATCCCAGCTGAAGTAAATAGACCGTATGAGCACATTAGAAGCTTAATTAATGCGATGGACGAGAATGATCAATTCATCTTCCCTTCAACAATAGATCAAGAGCTAATGTCTAAATCACATTATTATTTTTCAAGTAAGATAAAGTACTTGAAAATTAATTCAGAACTAGAGCAAAGATTTCTAGCAAATGGTTCAAAGCCTATTAATCCATACACAGTAAACGACAAACCTGAACTCGAAATATCAATTTCTGCATATCATTGCCTAAATATTTATGAGCAAGAAACATTTAATACAGATAAAACTTGGGACAAAATAAACTATGACGTTTCAAGGCTTGGAGTGGTAGACAATCTTATTGGACAAGATATGTCGAAACTGCTGATAAAACAGGCATCACATATCGGCAGTACTAGCAATTAGACCTTTAAAATAACATAGCAATTTAAAAAGAGGACGCTCACCTTTCACGCGCCCTGACAAATCGCTTAAAATGAATTTTTTATATCCACCAACCCTATCGAGTTTGTTATCAATAATAATATCAACAATATTCCAACACATTCCACTACCTGGAGGACATAAATCTAATGCCAAAAAGAGCATATCATAACTATTAGAGTGCTTGAGATGATGGTTATCGCTGAGATAATAAAGAGGCTTTAATTTATCTTCTTCTGTCAGATCAACTCGGGAAATATTTTTAACTGCAAAACTAAGCGCCGTTTCATAGAAATTAACAGCACAGAAAATCTCAATAACAATAAGCAAGTCGACTTTTTTAGCTATAAGCTGGTCGAAATCAAAATTTATCCATGAAGGATTAATTGTAAACAATTTAATTCGAGATAGAAGCCTTGAGTCTTGAGTAATAGCTGAAAACCTAGAAACCATCAGATCAATAAAATTCTCTGAACAGTAACCTATCTTAATAAATTTTTGCTCAATAAAGTCAGCAGCAGCATAGGAAGCATTTTGATATAACTTCTCAAGTAAAATACAATCAGGAATCAGGTTAATAAAGCACGACAAAGTATTTGTGTTGACGGCTTCCATTTCAAGAAAGGTGTCGTTACTAATTTCTACATATTTACCAGAGCTAATATGTAAATCTATTAAGTATGCGATATTGTCATCGCGTTCTACAAGTTTACTTATAAAACTAGAGGTTGATAAGAAAACAGCTGCTAACTCAGAAGGACTGCTGTTCGCCGAAGAAACCTGCATCCAAATATCTGTTGATATATTTTCACCAATCAGTTTAAACAACTCA
>CAXBMT010000150.1:0-6654 GCA_963976925.1 uncultured Bdellovibrionales bacterium | reverse complement strand
GTAATCCTTGTATTCCAACTGCGGACGGCACTGTTATTGCTGCTGCCGCTGCTGAAAGAGTTGCAGAAATTCAAAAACAAAAAGCGATTGCTAGAGAAAATGGAGAACTACCTCCTCGCCCTCGTCCAAAAAAGAAAAATCTAAAGCCGAATTCAAGACCTAATCCAAGACATAAGCCAAGAAATCCAAACTATGGTGATCAACCTGAGATTAATGGAAACAGTCTTGCTGATCCTATTGATGATGACGACTCACAAGTATTCTTTCAACCATCAGTTGAAGAGCAATTGAATCAACTTGATACTATTATCAAGCAGAAGGTTCGCCCTAGAACAAATGCCAGTTACGGAAATGCGGTTCATAAAAGGTCGAATAACGGCAAAAGAAGACCAAATACCGGGAATCGTGGAAATCGAGGCAACGGAAATGGTAATGCCTACTAGCTCTAACTAGCTGAATTAACAGACATTGCTAATAATTATCATCAGAGTCTATCTTTGGGCTTCGCCTCGTGTTATTAAGTGATTCTGTTAACGTCTGTTTTGGGTTTTCGACATATCGTCCGTATCCTCCAAACGACCCCACGCCTTTAGGAGGATTTATGGGTAACAAACTTTATGTTGGTAATTTGGTTTTTTCTGCAACAGAACAATCACTTACTGAAAACTTCTCAGCTTTTGGAACAGTTCAAAGTGCAAAGATCATCACTGATCGTGACACTGGCCGTTCAAAAGGTTTCGGATTTGTAGAAATGGGTTCATCTGATGAAGCTGAAGCTGCAATCGAAGCTCTAAACGGTAAAGATGTTGATGGTCGTCGTATGACTGTTAACGTTGCTAAGCCAATGGAACCACGCACGAACAACAATCGTGGCGGCGGATCACGTTGGTAATCTAAAAAGTTACAAACGAGCTGGCCTTTAGGGGCCAGCTTTTTTTTTATTTGAAATTAGGTTTATGAAAAAAGATTTAGAAAAAATTCACGAATGGTCACCAAAACGTCTACGTACTCTTAGAAATAATCTAAACAACAGACTCTCTTCATTTAATATCGGTGAAAAACCAAAAGACTTACAATCTAGTCATGTTCTATTTGGTTTAGAAGAAGGCGAATGCAAGGAACTATTAACTAAAGTTCAAGGCATCATTAAAGAAAGATCTCGCGCTTAAGCTAGACCTTTCTTCTCTAAGTACCAGCTATAATTCCCAGGCCATATATTCACTCCCCCCTTATCGACTTCCATTACTTTTTGTCCAAGAGCATGGAGAAAGTAACGATCGTGGCTTACAAAGAGCAATGTCCCTTCATAAACTTTAAGTGCATCCATTAAAATTCCGCGAGAAATAATATCAAGATGGTTGGTAGGTTCATCCAAAACTAAAAGGTTATTACCCTGTGAGAAGAGATAAGCTAAGACTAACCTCGACTTCTCTCCGCCTGATAAATGTCTGACCTTCTTTTTGACGTCATCACCCCGAAATAAAAATGCAGCTAAAAGATTTCTGAGATAACCATCACTTACATTAGGAAGACGAGATCTAACCTCATCGCTGACTGTCGCTTCAGGGTCTAGAACTTCTAGAGAGTACTGACTAAAGTAGCCCACTTTGATACTTGGACCAATTGTTACTTGACCGTTAGTCGGCTCAGTCTGACCACAAATCACTTTTAAAAGTGTCGACTTCCCAGCACCGTTAACTCCAACGACTGCGATCTTTTCTTGTCTGGCAACTATAGCGCTTAAATCTTCAAAAACTTTCAACTCTCCATTATCAGTCTTCCAAGTCTTAGCAAGGTTCTCCATCACAACAACATCATCAGAGCCTCTAGCAGGAACTGGAAAATCAAAGCTGATTGTCTGCTCTTCCGGTGGAAGTTCAACACGATCAATCTTTTCCAATTTTTTCACACGAGACTGAACTTGTGCTGCGTGAGAAGCGCGAGCTTTAAACTTAGCAATAAATTCTTCTTCTTTTGCTAGCATGTCTCTTTGACGAGAATGTTCTGCTTCTAATTGAGTACGACGAATATCGCGCTCTTTTTCATAAAAGTCATAATCACCAGAATAAACAGTAATCTTTTTATGAGCAATTTCGATGATCTTCTTGGCCACATTATTCATGAAGTCACGATCGTGCGTCGTCATGAAAACAGCGCCTTTAAAAAGTTGCAGCCAATTTTCAAGCCAAAGGATTGTTTCAAGATCAAGATAGTTGGTCGGCTCGTCCATGACGATCAGATCAGGAACAGTAACAAGAACTTTTGCAAGAGCGATACGCATTTTCCAACCACCAGAGAAACTCTCAACAGCACGGTTGTGATCAGCTGGGGCAATACCAAGACCTGTAAGAACTTCCTCAGCGCGACTATCTAAATCATAGCCACCAATCTTTTCATACTCAGTTTGAACGTCCCCCATTTTCTCCAGAACTTTATTCATCTCATCTGGGTCTAAGTCGGGATCTGATAACTTATTTTCAAATTCAGTTAGCTGTGACTTTAAGATGGAAACTTTGGCATCGCCTTCAATCACCTCTTGAAGAGCTGTTCGCCCTGCCATCTCTCCAACATTTTGAGAGAAGTACGAAATACGTAATCCTTCAGAAGTTGATACTTGTCCTTCATCAGGACGATCTTCTCCAGTGATAAGTCTAAATAAAGAGGTTTTACCTGCGCCATTTGGACCAACTAACCCTACTTTCTCGCCTGGATTAATTTGAAAAGTCGCTCCAGTAAAAAGAGCTTGGCCTGATTGAATTTTGGTGACGTTTGAAAAACTTAAACTCATAACTTACCCGGTATTAGATTAGGGTAAGGATACTACCAAGGTATTGTCGTTCCGTCCCAGTTCTTAAACACACCTGATTCATTTAAATGGTCGATAACGTGAAGAATATTCTCTGCACTTTCTTTTGGTGTCCAAATTCTATGCTTAACTCCACCTAAAAAGTTTTTAGAAAGCTCTGTTTCAGTCGTGCCGGGATGAATGAGAGCTAGTTTAGTCTTATAGCCTCCACGAGTGTATTCAATCGAAGCAGTTTTAATGAGTTGATTGAGTGCTGCCTTAGAGGCTCTGTAACCGTACCAACCACCAATGGCATTATCACTAATACTTCCAACCATGGCCGACAAAAAAACCATTGAGGATTCTGTATTTCGATCTAGACACTTTTTTGCATGCTTACAAATCAAACTTGGAATCGCCGCATTAACAATAAATGCTTTTGTTAGAGCTTCGATATTTAAATCTCTTACCGATTTCTCTGGATTTTGCAGAGCACCTATAGCACAGACTATTAAGTCCAATTTAGGTAACTGTTCGAAATATTCTTCAAGCTCAGTTTCGCTACTCGGATCAACTCTTTTTGCAACGGCCTTTGTTTGTAGAAGTTCGCTTGCAAGCTCTTCTTTACGGTAAGTTACGTAAATATTAGAGCCGGGATTGGACTCTAGTAGGCTTTGCGCCAAACCAAGACCAATACCGTGCCCACCACCAATAATTAAAGCATTTTCTATTTTCATAACGTCAGTATAGACCCTCTAGAATTATCTGCTACAGACACTTTTGAGACGACGACAGGTTGACTCAGCGCCATAGCCAATAATGTACTAAATTTGATAAGAATAACCCTAATTTTTTAACTATTTATAGCACCTAAGAGGCCACCCATTAATACGAATACACCTTTCTCAGAATTTGGATTAAACACAGTTTTGCTTGAAGCACTAGATAAAGCAGGCTGGGAAAACGCATCTCCAATCCAAGAACTTACTATTGAACCAATACTTGAAGGCAAAGACATCTTTGCACAAGCTGAAACTGGAAGCGGAAAAACAGGATCTTTTGCAATTCCTATGATGGAGCTTTTTCTTAAAGCCGACTCTCCCGCAGCACAAGCGAATCACCCTCAGTGGCTTGTCATCAGCCCTACTCGAGAATTGGCGCAACAGACTGACTCAGTCTTTACTAAAATTGCAACTCCACTAGGCTTCACAACAACTTGTGTAATTGGTGGTGAGAGTATTGAAAAGCAAATTGAATTTATTAAAGCTGGGATTCACGTCCTAGTTGCAACACCAGGAAGACTTGCAGACCTGATTAAGCAAGGCGAAGTTAAACTTAGTGAAGTTCAAGGCGTTGTTTTTGATGAAGCCGACCGCTTATTTGATATGGGCTTTAAAAAAGAAATTGAATTCATTCTTGGCAAAGTCCCTAAGTCTCGTCAGATGATTATGGTTTCAGCAACTACTAATCTCGATGTTCTACAGACTGCTTATAAATTCCACTCTCAACCAGTTGAACTTAAGGTCGAAAGTGATGGTCTTCTGGTTGATAAGATTGACCATCAACTTGCGATGGTTAGCAGAGAGGAAAAGTTTGCACTTCTTATTGGTCTACTTAGAAAACAAGAAGATGCCTACGCTATCGTATTTTGTAATACTCAGTTTCAAACTCACTCAGTTGCGGAATGGCTTATTGCTATGGGCTTTAAAGCCAAGCCAATCTCTGGTCGATTAGCTCAAAATAAGCGTACACGCCTCATGGATGACTTCAGAGCAAAGAAAACAACCATTCTCGTTTGTACTGACGTTGCCGCACGCGGATTAGATATCAAAAAAGTTAATCTTGTTGTGAACTATGATCTTCCACAAGAAGCTGCTAGCTATGTCCACCGCATTGGCAGAACGGGTCGTGCCGGCGAAGAAGGACTTGCAGTTAGTTTCTGTGCTTTTGAAGATTGTGAGTATCTCGATCCGATTACTCGAATGATTGGTAATCCAATTCCAAGAATGGAATTAAAAGACGAAATGTTTGCAACAGATCTATGTAAGAAACCATATATCAATAGAGATTCTTTGCAGCTTGATGAAGATAGCCGTCCAGCTAGAAAAGAGCGCACTCCTAGAGATAATCCTAAAGCTGCTAAGCCAGCGGCTAAAACTGCAGCTCCAAGACATACAGCTGTATCTCTTGATCTTAAGCCAATGAACGACAAAAGATCATTCATCGTTGATGCTGAATCCATTAAGAAGGCATCAGATGAAGCTCTACATTATTGGAGACTCAATGATGAAGAACTACTTGGTCATGAAATTGTTGAACAAGGTAGAAAGAAATTTATTTTCTTTGGCCCACGCAAAAACAAGTATCGTTTTTACATCAAGCCAATATACAAAAGAATTTTAACTCCATTTATTGAAGATATCATTCTTCGTGCAGGACTTGATCTTCAAGTAAGAGTTTCATTTAAAGAGCCATTACTAAAAGTCACTTTTACTGGTACAGATGAGCCTCTTCTACTTCAAGATAATGGAAATCTTCTTCTTTCATTTGAGCACTTAATTAAAGAGTTCCTAGTTCCAAGAGTTCGTCCTCACAAAGGCCTAAAACTTTCGGTCAGAGCTCAAAGTGATATTCCAAAGCGTTTTGAAGGACAAGGTAACGGACCAAGAGCTCACGGTGGACCTCGCTCTGAATTTAGAGATAGAAAGCCTAGAGTTGATGAGAAGTCTCTTATTGAATTAGCTGATAAGTTAAAAGCTGAACTCTATGATAAAAATGCTCCCGTTCTTATGAAGGCATTGTCACCAGCTGAAAGAAGAATTGTTCACCAACACCTTAGTGAAGATCCTAAGATCAAAACTAGCTCAATTGGTGATGGTCGCTTCAAGAAAATAGAGATTAGCCTAAGGTGAAAACCCTCTTATTAACTATAAGCTTATTCATTTCAATGAATTTGCATGCCGCTCCAAACGAAGTTACGGTTGGAGCATTTGTTAATAATATCCAAAGCCTTGACCTTAAAACTCATAGCTACAATGCTGACGTTTATATCTGGTTCAAGTGGAAAGATCCTGACATTGATCCTTCTGAGACTTTTGAGTTTGTTAACCCACAAGAACTTTGGGGCCACACACAAACTAAAGCTTACGAAAAGCCTGACAAGCTTGAGACTGGAGAGCTTTATCAAGTCGTTAGAGTTCATGGCCGCTTTGGAACTAAGTTTGATCTAAGTAACTACCCATTTGATGTGCAAAGACTCACTGTCGAACTTGAAGATAATTCAGCAGAAGCGGGAGCCATAAAATATATCGCTGATACTGACGCCGTTTCCGTAAATGAGAAGCTTCAGCTTCCAGGGTTCATCTTTGGTAACCCAACACTATCAATTATTGAACAACGGTACTCTTCCAATTTTGGAGACCCAAGAGTTGATGGAAAATCAAAGTACTCTAGAGTACGGATTGAACTTCCAATTCATAGACCACGCGGAGCTTATGCGATCAAGTTTTTGCTTCCAATTTTTTGCGTCGTTTTCTGTGCCTCTCTTATGTTCCTCTTTAGTCCTAAGTATGTTGATGCCCGTGTCGGTGTTGGCATAACCGCTCTTCTTACTATCGTCGCTCTTCAATTAACCCTAGGTGATAATCTTCCAGAGGTGGACAAAAACTTAAGTCTTGCAAAACTTTAGAGATAGTAGAACTGGAGAAAGTATAACATTGCCTGCTGGTGAAATTCAGCCTGCTAATATACAGCCTGCAGGACTTTAGATTCGAATCGAAAAGCCCAAGGTCGTTTGATATTCTCTATCGCTGCCCTTGGGTTTTCCTGTAAATAAAACGGTATATCCAGCGTTTAGTGAAAATGTTCTT
>CAXBMT010000149.1:0-6817 GCA_963976925.1 uncultured Bdellovibrionales bacterium | reverse complement strand
TTGAACACTTTATAGCTGCAATGAGACGTGAAGAAGGAAAGAACGAGCAAACTTTCAAGCTTACTATCGTTGATGGTGAGTTCAATAAAGATGCAGCCTAGGCCATAACTCTCCCTCTAAACTTGAAGTCTTATTCATCATCAGGCTATGATCTGATGATGAAAATCTTATTTATTTTACTTATTGCTTCTAGTTGTAGTCTCTTGCCAACCAAGGCTCCTGAGCCTAGTCCTCATCTTATTACTGGCGGACCTGACATTAGCGGACTAAGTTCGACAGAAATGGAAAATCTACTTCGTAAGTCTACGACAATGGGTGGTGGGATTTTCTTATTAGAAGCGATACCGCTTTCACGTCCTTACTTAGAAAAGAAATGGAAGGAACAGGCAGAAGCTCGCTCTTTAAACAAAGCTAATTATCAATCAGGTTTAAAGCAAAATGTTTCGCAGTTTTTGGAGCAAAAAACATGTATTGAATTTAGTTATAGCGTAACTAGATTTGAAAAAACAAAAGATATTTCCAATTGGAATATAGCGATTGAACTCGAGGACGAGAAATTTGATCTGTCTTGGGTTAATCCCGAAGATCAATCTAATACTTTTGTTAGTGAGCAACCGACAGCAACCCATATGGACAAAAGATGGCATAACAAAGCTATAGCTTGTACACCTGTCGAGCTTAATCTTTGGCGTGGATTCACCTTAAAGATCAAGTCAGCCTACGTGCCATGGCCTTTTTCTGAAGAAGACAGTATCGATTGGATTTTCGAAGCACTCACCAAAGAAGATGAAGCTGCTGTTGAAGAATTAAAAAAGAAGAAGTATCAAAAATATCGCGGCTGGTAATCGTATTTCTATGGAGCGATTATATTTGAGAGATCTTCTTGCTCAAAGTTTTGTGAAGGACTTTCTGAATCAGTATTAGTATTTTTCTGATTTCCACAAAAGTCAGTTGGCTCTGGTTTATTAACATAGAACTTTTGAATAGCAGCACAGTCGCTTGCAGACGCATAAACGTCTCTAGTTACACATTCTGAACTTTGTGAATTTTCCTCATTCCATTTTTGATTTTCAAAACAAGTAAAATAACTAAATTTATCTACACAGGCCCAATGGTTTTCTTGGCAATTATAGACAAGTCCCCTTCCGCTTCTAAGGTAATTTGGTGGTTCAATATAAGAAGGGTCTGATCTTGAAGCTCCCTCTTTCATCGTTGACTCTGTCATTTTCTCAGACTTATCAACGGCTTTCATTAGCATATCAAGGCTCGACTCTTTCTTTTCATTATCGTCTTCGCCAATCATGGGTTTAGGTGTTGGAACGATAGCAACCTCGTCTTCTTGCTTTAAAACCTTCGCTGGAGTCTCTGGAGGAACTTCCACTTGAACGACTTCTGGTTCTGGTTCTGGTTCAGAAACAGACTCTTCAAAGTAAGGAGTTGCGACAGGTGTTTGCTCCACCACAACTTCAGGCTCTTCTGTTTCTTCAAGTTGTGAGACTGACTCATCTGTTAAGTCTGATAGAGCTGTGTTATCTAAAGTAGCTGCATCTCCAGACTCTTCTGCTTTTTGTGCTGCTTCTTCTTCTTGTTTCTTTTTTGCTTCGAGCATCGCTCTTTTTGCAGGACTCATCTTAGGAGCTGCAACCTGAGGGACTTCATCAACTGTAGGTTCACTCATGAATTCATCGAGTGCAAAGAACGCTACTGCTAAAATAACGACAATGCGAATGATCTTGGATTTTTTCGCCTTTTTCTCAGCATCCTCATCATCTTCGTCTTCATCATCTTCTTCATCACTATCTTCTTCATCACCCTCAATGATTTCTTCAATATTGTGATCAGCCGTAGGCTCATCAACATCGATGTCATCGTCGTCTTCTAATTCGTCATCCAGCTCAACTCCGAGCTTTTCACGAATGGCCGGCGGTAAAGCGGCAAGCAATTTCTTTTTTAACTCATCGAGATTCAAAATATCCCCATTTATTGATATACCTAACTTATCGAATTTTCTCAGGAGAAGTTAAGTGTCTGAAATTGATGACGGTGTAATTAAATATGAGCGGCACTTCACTCCATCGACTCCCTTAGAGCCCGATGAATACAGTACTCTTGAAAAGTGGAGAAAAAAGCTTTTCAACTTAAAGCTTATCGGAGAATACCCGAAGGTTTGCATCGGGTATGGTAATTTATCTCAAAAGGTTCGTACTTCAGACTCGATAGAGTTCATCATAACAGCTACACAAACAGGCAAGTTTGCTGACTTATCTGGTGAGCATTACACCTTGGTTGAAGGCTACGACTTCGAAAAGAATCTTATCAAAGCAAAAGGTGTTCTTGATGCTTCAAGCGAAGCCTTAACTCACGCCTCAATATATGAGTGCTCTAAAGACATCAATGTTGTCTTTCATATCCATGATAAAGAAATTTGGACAAAGATGCTTGAACAAAACTTTGAGTCAACGCCTCCTGATGTTCCCTATGGCACAATAGAGATGGTGAAAGCTGTGCGAGAACTTATTAAGGGAAGATCATCTGGTGTCTTTGCCATGGCAGGCCATGAAGATGGGATTGTTTCATGGGCAAAAAGTCATGATGAAGCCGGAAAGCTTATTTTAGATCTAGTTAAGAATCTTAGATCTTAACCCAGCTTACTTCTAGCGCTGAATTTTTAGGGTTAAGTTTTATTCCGTCTTGATGATTAAGTCTCATCTCACCTGACCCAAGCTTTTGAGAAAGATTCCAAATAAACCACCCCATAGTTTTTCTGTGATTAACTTCAACGCATGGATAATAGCCGTCATCTAGAATGAAGCTATCAATTTCTAAGACTCCTCTTGCACCAAGATCTCTCCAATATTCACTTACTTTATAAACTTGGGACTTTAGAACTTCAGGTAAATCTGTGACTTTTCCACCAATGAAGTTTCCTTGAGAATTTAAAAAGTTCTCAACGCAAAATAGTAGATTTGAAGTGCTATCGGTTAGATCAAAAGTTGTTCCAATAACATTTTTTATTTCAAGAGATCTTTCAAGCAGAAGATTACCCTTATTAAGTCTTTTAGTAATTCCTCTTCTAAGAGCATCATCATAGAGCATTTCACGACTTAATCGCCACTGCCCAGTCCCACCCATTAGCCATGGGTCTTTCAACCTCCATCTTCCTTCTCCCATAAGAGCTTCTAACTCTTCAAAGCTTTTCACAATCCCGCCTTCAGGTGTCCAAAGCTTTAGATGTTTATTTGTTAGATGATTTTCTAGCTTACAGTTCGTTTTGGCTGATAATTCCGATTTACTCCCCCACCAAGAATTAGTTTCAGGATTATGTGGACATGTTTGTCCTCCTACTTGCTCTAAGTAATCACTTTCATATTTGATATTAGTTGCCAGAGGCAATTCTTCATCACAATAGAAATAAAGACATTCCATGGAAGGTTGTAAGACTTTATTCATCCAAACTGGCGCTGGAGAATCATACAAGTCGTACTCGAAATTAAAATTTACGTGGTTGCTTTCCATGTTTTTCGCTGGGTAATACGGTAGTCATCTTGGTAAGTAGATAGCTTTTCAACAAAGTCTGATGATAAACCACAGCGCTTTCTTAGTTCTGGTTTAAAAAGAATTCCTTTTGCTCTATCTGGAGTTAAAAGAGGTGGCAGGTTATCAATATAGAATTGCCATAACTCATCAGTTTTACAACTAGAGTTTAACCACTTTGCACCCCTAGCAACATGAACGATCTCATCTTCTAGGACTATATTCATCGTATCTGCGGACTTTTGATCACCAAGCTCTTGGAAGACTTCGGCATAGTAAGAAGCAAAGTCCAAATTAGCTGATTCAAAAGTTAAAGCAACAAGTGCATAGAACTGCTCAGGGGTCTTTAAGTTTGGAGTTTGCTTCCAAAAGAAATCATTTAAGGGGTAGTCGCCAAACTCAATTCCTAACTCTTTCATACGCGCGATATAGAGCTTTAGATGCTTTTGCTCATCTCGCATTGTTAAGATGAGACCTTTTTTCAAGCGAATCCCATCTTCATTATTGTGAGGATAAACAAGTAGAGCTGCTGCCATCATCTCTAGGGCCAAAAGTTCGTGATTAGCAAAAAAGTGAAATGCTATCGCTTTTTTTTCATCAAGAGCTAAGGCACCCCGACTTGGAAATTTCGATTTTTTTTGGCTGAAAGCTATTCTTTTATTTCGACCAGGTAGATCTGGGTATTGATGCAGTTCAAACTCGATCGATTCAAAGTCTTTAATAGAACAAAGCTTATCTTCTATGTTTTCACCATAAAGAATATTTTTAGCCGATTCGTACCAGTTCATAACCTACTTCTTGCTTGAAAACTTTCTCTTTTTGCTTCGAGATTTACCACCAGAAGACTTACTACCAGGTTTTGAGTCTTTTTTAAACTTAGAGGCTCCACCAGCATGTTTCGCCTTAAAGGCTGCAGCTGCACCGCCAGATCGTCCTCCAGAAGCACCGCCTCTACGAGGTCCAGAACCACCACCAGGACGGCCTTGCTGTCCACGGCGAGCAAACCTCTTATTGGCAAAGCACTCCTCACAGATAGCGAATTTCGAACGATCTGGAAGCTTTCCACCACAGCTCGCACAAGTAGGAACGATTCGATCTGACAGGAGCAGGTTTAGTTTTTCAATCGCGGATGTTTTATTATCGAGTAACTCATCTTCATCAAATTCAAAATTCTTTCCATCAAAATGTCTTGCAAGCCACTGAAAGAGCTCAACACATTTAATAGAAGTTTCTAAATAATCAATATCGCCCGACTTAGAATCAATCTTATCATTTCGAATAAAACGGCCAGCTACATAATGATTAAGTATCCAAACATAATATTGAACATGTTCCATCAAACCAAGATTAACTGGAGCGCAGGCAAAACCGAAAATTTCAGCAGAGCTTAAGTTTCCTTCTTTATCTGCCTCTTCGACAGTTTCTGCTAGCTCAATCATTTCTTTAAGATCAACGCAGAAGAAAGGTTTTTTAAAAGTCATTGTATTAAAAAGTCTTAAGAATTCAGAGAGGCTTAGTTTTTTAAGCCCGTTACTCTCTAGCGCATTATTAACTTGGCTAAAGATATCTAAATCGGGCCCAACCATACATTTAGTTTGCTGCTCTAGTTGATTATCAAGAGCATCTTGAATTTGATTTAGTCCGTCTTCGACTTTAGTCAAGCAAGTAACATAGCCTGTAGGAAAACGATTAAAGCGACCGGCACGGCCTGCGATTTGTTTAATTTCACTTGCTGTAATTGGGTGTTCAACATTGTTGATATATTTTGAAAGTGTTGAGAATACGATTCTTCTGACAGGAAGATTCATTCCCATCGCAATAGCATCAGTAGAAACCATGATATCGGTTTCTCCAGTATCAAATCTCTTTGCCATCTCACGTCTAACTTCAGGTGATAGCCTTCCATAGACGACAGAAACTTTAAAGCCGGCTCTTTCAAGATCAGATTTAAAGCGAAGAGCATTTCGTCTTGAAAAAACAATCAGAGCATCATTTTTTTCAAGATTACCAACTGTGATTGGTCTATTTTCAACCTGAAGCTCAGTCATTCTTGTATAGTTCTTTACTTCAAGAGTATCACCACATAGATCGGCAACTTTTTGAACAAGATCAAGAACACTAGGATCACCACAAACATGAATTTCTGGCGCCATAATATTAACAAGCGCTCTCGTCCAAGCCCAACCACGAGAGCTATCGGTAATCATTTGAATCTCATCTATCACACAGCAATCAAAGTCTTGCTGAAGTCTGGCCATCTCAATGGTAGATGAGGTGTGTGTAGCACCTTCAACTTCGATGACTTCTTCACCGGTTAAGAGCATGCACTTAACGTCTTTATTATTTAGAGTATCGTAAAGCTCTCCAGCTAAAAGTCTTAGAGGTGCGAGATAACAACCAGTTTTTGCTTTCGAGAGAGCTTCAATTGCATGATAAGTCTTACCAGAGTTTGTTGGTCCCATATGATAGATAATTTTTCTATTCATATGTCTGGCATTTGAATGGACCCAAAACTCTCCGAGATATTCTTGTAAAATCGTACCTGATATATCTTTTCGTTTTAAAACCATGACCGAACGAACAGTCTTTTCAAACTCTCTTTCAATCCAATTCTCACTCTTCCATAAAGAAGAGCCAATACTTGTAAAGAATTTCTTGTAGTCAGTCTCAGAAAGAAAATCTTCACCAAGACCTTCTTGTACTAAAATACCTTTTAAGTGAGGCCGTAAAAATTTTTCACGTAAAACTGCAACCTCAGATGGATAAGTAAAGGCATCCTTAACAAGAGATTTGACTTGAGCTTCTAACCTATTAAGAGTTGATCTCTTAAGGCGATAACGTACTTGATGAAACCTTTTATCAAGAGCTTTTTGAAGACCGTAGTATAGATCTGAAACAGATCTCTCTCCAGTTTGAAGTGCTTCTTCAATTTTTAACTTTACGTCTTCGACTTCTTTTTCACATTCACTATGAATTAAGTCTCTTAGCTTTGCTCTATAATCTGTCACGCAGTCATGACACTGGCATTTTAACTCTTCAAGTTTTCTATCAACATGAAAATGTTCGTTAATATCTTTTTGAAGTTCGTATAATGCACTTGGCACCTCTATCGTAATGGTGTTCCAATCTTCCTTTAAATCACAATAAATCTGAAGTACTAAACCTTTTTCGCTATTGTACCATGCTAATTTGTTTTCTCCGTTTAATTCATTAACTCGTTTCTTTTCTATCATAATTCCTTTTTTATACTGTAAAGTTTGTTCCTGGTGTTAAATCTAAAATA
>CAXBMT010000148.1:0-6876 GCA_963976925.1 uncultured Bdellovibrionales bacterium | reverse complement strand
ACTACACGATGGGTGGTTTATGGGTTGATTATAATCTTATGACAGGCGCTAAAGGTTGCTTCGCTCTTGGTGAAGCCAACTTCTCTGATCACGGCGCAAACCGCCTTGGAGCCTCGGCATTGATGCAAGGTCTAGCAGACGGTTATTTCGTCATTCCTTATACTCTTGGAAATTACTTCGCTAGTGAAAAGCCAAACGAAGAAAAAGTAACGACTGAAAACCCAGAGTTTGATCAAGCCATGAAAGATGCTAAGGGCCGTTTCTCGAAACTTCTTAGTATTAATGGTAAACGCTCTGTGGATTCATTCCATAAAGCTCTTGGCCAGATCATGTGGGAACACGTTGGTATGTCTAGAACTGAACAGGGTCTTAAACAAGCGATTAAAGAGATTCAAGCTCTAAGAAAAGATTTCTGGAAAGATGTTAAAGTTACTGGTGGTGACTCAGGTATCAACGTTGAGCTTGAAAAAGCTAACCGCGTCGCTGACTTCATCGAACTTGGTGAGCTAATGGCCCGTGACGCTCTAACAAGAGAAGAAAGTTGTGGTGGTCACTTTAGAGACGAAAAACAAACTGCCGATGGCGAAGCTGTTCGTGATGATGAGAAATTCTGTCACGTAGCTGCCTGGGAGTGGACTGGTGAAGATGGTGAGCCGATTCGAAATATCGAAGAGCTCAGCTTTGAAAATGTTCACCTAGCAACTAGATCTTACAAATAAGAGGTAGATATGAGTGATTCAAATAATATGACCCTCAATCTTAAAGTTTGGCGTCAATCAACGACCAAAGATAAAGGGCAAATTGTCGATTACGTTTTAGAAGGCGTCTCACCTGATATGTCTTTTTTAGAAATGATCGATATGCTTAACGAGCAACTTGTTGCAAAAAATGATGACCCTATCGCTTTTGATCACGACTGCCGTGAAGGTATTTGTGGCATGTGTTCTATGATGATTAACGGTCAGGCACATGGACCAGAAAAAGCGACAACAACTTGTCAGTTGCATATGAGAAGCTTTAAAGACGGCGACACAATCGTCATCGAGCCTTGGCGCGCTAAAGCATTCCCAGTACTAAAAGACCTTATGGTTGATCGTTCAGCCTTTGATAGAATCATTGAAGCTGGTGGCTTTGTTAACGTTAATACTGGTAATGCCGGTGACGCTAACGAAATCCTTATTCCTAAAGAAGCTGCTGACTTATCAATGGATGCTGCTGCTTGTATTGGATGTGGCGCTTGTGTAGCAAGCTGTAAAAATGCATCTGCCATGCTTTTTGTTTCGGCCAAAATCTCTCAACTTGCTCTTCTTCCACAAGGTGAAGTTGAAGCTGATAAGCGAGCGCTTTCAATGGTTGAGAAAATGGATGAGCTTGGATTTGGTAACTGTACCAACGAAGCCGAATGTGAAGCTAGCTGTCCTAAAGACATTAGCATTAGTAATATCGCCAGAATGAATAGAAGCTTCTTAAAAGCAGCTATTACTTCTAAAACGAAATAGCCTTGGAAGTTTTTGGCCCAACGATTGAGATTTTTCTTCGCCGAGTAAGAACCATGGCAAGAGAAATACTTTCTCAAGAAGTGGGCCTTAAACTTCATCGCACTCGCTTCGAGTGGAATCAAAAACTCTACCCTCTTCCTCTAGACTCATGAGACAAGCTAAAGACGCCGTTATTCGTGATGTTTTACGTCATGAGATCGCTCATATGATGACTCACCTTTATTATGGAACGAATATTGATGCTCACGGTACTGAGTTTAAAAATATTTGTTCTCGTTATGGTTGGAGTCATGAAATATCTAAAGCAACTTTAGATATTGCATCAGCAAACGACTCATATGAAGGTGATCTAAAAACTGAAAAACTTTTGGCTAAGCTTCAAAAGCTCATGGCTCTAAGTGAATCCACCAATACTCATGAAGCAGAACTAGCTATGAGTAAAGCCAATGAACTACTGATTAAGCATAACCTTGATCGCTTAGAAGTTGATCAAGATGACGAAGTCGTCTACGTCCTGCCGGTTATGTTTAGCGCCAAATCCAATGCTAAAATGCATGCAGTCTATGAGATTCTAAAAACATTTTATGTTGCTCCTGTTTTTACTAAACGACAGGGACAAGTAGCTCTTGATATTGTCGGAGATCAAGCTAGTGTGAAGATTGCTGAGTACGTTAGCTTCTTTTTACAAGATGAATTAGAAAGGCTTTGGATAAAAGCAAAAAAAGAAAATGATCTTAAAGGGCTTCGTGCAAAGAATTCATTTTTCTCTGGTGTGGCCAGAGGCTATGTTGAAAAAATTCAAAACTCTCAAAAAGAATTCCATCAAAGTGCCCTCGTAAAAGTTCAAGGCTCTTCTCAAAAGATGCTAGCTAGAGTTTACGGTCGCTTATCATCGACTAGCTCAAGCTCAAAAGCAGATAGCTCTGCACTTCACGCTGGAAGCAATGCTGGTAAGAAGATGAATATTAGAACTGGTATTGAAAAACGTGGCAATCAAGGACATTTATTAAGCTATGACACCTAAAGAACTTGAAGCAATATTTAGAAAGATCTGTCGTTTTGATGAAACACTAGCCTTAGACTTCACTGTCCCTAAGCCTGGTCAATCCCATTACAAATTTACCGTTGATCAAAGACACCTAGCTTCTCCAATGCAATGTCACGGAGGTGTTTTAGCAGCTGTCATGGATGCTACCATGGGCGTAGCCGTCCTGACTGAAGCTGTTCAATCTGGAAATCTCTGTTCTACTGTTGAGTTTAAAATTAATTATCTCAATCGTGCTTCACTAGGTGATCAGCTAGATGCTTTCGGCGAGGTGGAGTTTACTGGTAACCGTCTAATTGTTGCTAATGCAGTCATTAAATGTGGAGAGAAACTTATCGCCAAAGCGATGGGAACTTTTTCGCTCTACCCTGCCAGTAAAACAGATATAACCAATTGGGCTAAAGGATAATTATGAGCGAAAGTGTGAAGTTTACTCTACTAGGATTTATAGCACTCATGGCCGCTGTTGGATTTGGTGCTTTTGGCGCCCACGGACTCGAGAAGTCTTTAACGGCCAAGCAACTAGCCACTTACCAAACTGGAATTGAATATCTTTTCTACCACGGTCTAGGAGCCCTAGCCCTGGCCAATATTTCAAATACTCTAGGCTTACCCTTCAAACGCTCAAGAATAGCAATGACACTTGGGATGCTAGTCTTTAGCGGTGGCTGTATGGTATACGCCGTTACAAACCAAAAGTTGATAGCCATGGCGATCCCTGTAGGCGGTTTAGGCTATTTATTTTGTTGGACCCTAGCGATTAAAGAGCTAGCAGCTAAGTATAAGAATTCAGCTAAAAGTGCTTAAAAAGCCTATTTAAGCTCGTTTTAAAGTTCAAAATACCTCAAACAATTCCTCAATATTTTTGATGTGAATGCCGATAAAGAAATATAATTGAATATGACGAGGTACACTCATGTCTAATCTGGTTAAAAATTTTATTACTTCATGTACGCTAACGTTCAAAGCTTTTGAACATGAAGTTATAATTTCTAAAAACCAAAGTACGATGTGGAATTTTATGGCGGTAAATAAGCGCCGAGATAAAGTCTATGCGGTTTACTGCGCACCAAGACTCTCTTCAGCTAAAGCTCTTATTAAAGTTGCGCTTAAAAAAGTACCGAAAGACACTAGACTCGTCGTTGTAACTTCTTCTTTTACAGATGCTGAACAAGAAGCTGCTGATAGTGATGGCTACTCATTAGTAACACTTGCGATGCTTTCTAAGTATGGTACTGAAATGCTAGAGATAAAACAGCGTGAAAGTGCTGAAGCTAGTGAAAAAGCTGCTTAATTAAACTTTCTTTTTTTGCGATCCATGTAAAATTTTATGCTGCTGAGTAATGACTCTAAAGTTGTGACCTTCATTCTCATTCCATGCGATAACGTTAAGAACTCTTTCAAATGGCATAGACTCACCAAGATTAAATGCTGGTGTTAATACCCATGAAAAATTAGTGTCGACATTAGCGTTGACCAACATTCCTAAAAGCTCGTGTTTAGCAACAACGACATCGTCAAAATCAACTCTTGATTCGATTACGCTCTTAATTTGAAATTTATTGGGAAATTGAGTGGCAAGCTTAGCCACCAGTGAAAGATTAGTCTTAACTTTGGTACAAGGTGTTTTGTAATCAAAACTAATAAAGTCGATAGCATCAAAGAGTTCACTGACAACTCTAGATCCAGCTGCCTCTACATTTATCCAGTAACCTTTTTTCTTAAGGACACCTACTAGCTCTAAAACTTGTGGCAGGATTTTTGGATGAAGAGGATCACCACCTGTGATTGAAACTCTCTTAAGTTTGTCTCCACCTTGCTCAATGATTTGTGCCAAGACTTGATCTAAGGCTAGCTTGTCTCCACCATTAAAGTCCCAAGTATCAATTGAGTCACAGTTAACACAGCCAATATTGCAGCCTTGAAAACGCACAAAAACCTGCGGGGTTCCTATGTGGATCCCTTCGCCTTCTGAGGCTCTATAAATGGCGTTTATAGCGTATAAAGACAATGCTACTCCGAGTTAGTCTAGGTCGGGTTTGTAACATGTCAGAAAGAGGTACGCTAGCTACATGAAGTAATTATTACATTCTAGAAGCTAGCAATTAGGCCTGTTGTATATGTGTAGTCGAATTTTCGGGCACCTGTGACCGCTGGAAGGTTACGATATTCTCCCACAAATCCTACTTTTAAAGAGAAAATTGACGACAATGTTGAAGTTACAGAGGGGCCAAAGTTTAGTTCCCAAGCGTCTCCAATCTCAACATCTTTTAAATATTCCGTATAAAACTTAAAAGAGACGTTCTTATTAAGCTTTTGATCGTAGTCGCCAAACAGTCTGAACTGTACGTTATGAGAATAAGACATATCAGTCTTTTCTTCTACGACGTAACGAAGACCAGCTTCAATATTTGATTTTTTCTCATCGAGATTAAATAATTTATAAACAGAACCGGCATCTGTGAAATAGCGGCGCTCAAAACCTCTAAAACGGTCGCCTGCTATTTTTTGAGCAAGAAAAATACCCCAATGCTCTGCATAGGTATATTGATCTTTAAAACGTACTGACCAATTTCTAGCATCAATTGTTTCATCAGCTTGTCCCAAGGTGTAGTGCCCATCAAGACTTAGAGAATGTTTTCCAAGAGCTACAGATGTTTCTGATTTTACATTGTAAACAGAGACATCCGTGTTACCGCCTGATTTTAGAATATTCAATTCAGAAGTATTTTTCCAATCAGCTTGAGAAGACAAAGATATTCCCAAAAGGGAGACGACGAGGAGTAGTTTGATTTTTTTCATGGCGAAAACTATAGTCCGCAAAACTCGATTAGCAAACTATATTTTCTTTGGAGTGCTTCGACAGGCGCATCAGGATCAGCTTTTTGCAGTAAGCCAGCAATCATAACCTTCTCTTCATCAGTGGCATTAAACTCTTTTGTGACAAAATAATCTCGCCAAGCAGGTGAGTCATAAATTTGGTTAAACTCGTCTGGGCTTAAACGGTCACTTTCTATCAGGCGGTTTAAATCAATGACGTCGTCAACGAATTCGCCTGAAATATTATCTCCACTTCTTCGAGAAAACAGATCTCTCATGGCCTCGTGACAAGGATCTTGACCTGCAACTGAAGCTGGAGCTCTAAGTTTTTCATGGGATGATGTGTATCCCAAAGCAAAAACTAAAATAAATATATTTAGCAACCGAACCATAATATTTTATCGGTATGTGAAACTAATGACTTAAGCACTTATCTTGATTTTTTTAATCAAGAAACTAACAAGTATTTCCGAAGAGTTAGCTACATGAAGATTGTTATTATTGGACTCACGGTTCTCTTCAATTCATTTTTTATTCATGCTCAAGATCTTTCAGATCTTGCTGCTCGCGAACAACTTGTTGGGACTCGTGGACTCGAAAGAGAGTTAATGAGTGATCTTGAGTTGAGACTAAAACTTAATTCACTGATCCTTGAAGTGGCGACACAAATTGATCGCGAACATCCAGGCCTTACTCCATGGAATGACGGTGGCCAGTTGACTGCCATTTTTAAAGAAAAGAGTGAGCGACTTGCTGATTTTTATATTGAGAGAATGGATTCCCTTGGGCCTGAACAAAAATCAAACTTTAAAAAAGCCTGGCAATTAATAAAGTGGGAAAACTTAGTTGATCTATTTAAGAGAACGGCAGTCAGTGTTCAAACCATGTTTAAGCGAAAAGGCTTTGGTATTGTTATCGCAATCTTCATGGGCTTTGTGTCTGACTATACTGTACCAATTATTTTAACTAACTTAGGCCTGCCATGGTTAGTCCCCCTCTCTGCCGTTACACCCTATCAAGTCGTTTACTCGATGATTCCACAAAAAATTACCGATTTAAGAATTCGACTTAAAGTTAAAGATAGTCTCGGTGGGAATAAAGCTTATCAAGCTTATCTAAGCCAGGAGACAGCGACCAGAGAGGCGCTTAAAGCCATGAGAGATGATAATATACTTGTCCCTCTTATCGATGAAGGCTCTTCACGTGTTACGGCAATAAGTCTTAGACAAAACAATTGGTTTAAAAGTTTTTTAAATAGAATGGGCTTTAACAACGATGCTTTTTCTTTTACGACCTTAAAAAAGTTTCTCGATAAAGAAAATATTTCAGATGAATATATTGAGCAAGTTCTCACTCACCCTCAATATAAACGATGGTACAAAGCCTCTCTCATCGCTGTACATCTGCAAGAAGTACTAGACGAAGATAAAAAAATTCTCTTTAAGCAGCGTTTTGATAAAAACTTTATTCAGATTCAGTCCTTTTCTCCTTGGGATGGCTTTGAAGACTGGA
>CAXBMT010000147.1:0-6932 GCA_963976925.1 uncultured Bdellovibrionales bacterium | reverse complement strand
CCGTGCGTGAATCACAATTAAAGCGTATCGCCGTAGTTAAAAAATCTCGTGATCAAAAAGCCGTTGATGCTGCTCTTTCAGCTCTAACTGAATATGCTAAATCAGGAAACGGCAATGGACTCGATCTCGCTGTTAAAGCCGCCAAAGTCAGAGCGACAGTTGGTGAAATTACTGAGGCGCTAGAAAGCGTATGGGGCAGATACGTCGCCCAATCACAAACAGTTTCCGGAGTCTACGGTTCAGCGTATGATGGAGATATGTCTTGGGAAAAAATTAAAACAGATATCGATTCATTTGTTTCACTTCATGGCCGTCGCCCACGTATGCTCGTGGCCAAGATGGGTCAAGATGGACACGATCGCGGCGCTAAAGTTATTGCCACAGCTTTTGCTGATGTTGGCTTTGATATCGATTTAGCTCCGCTTTTTTCAACACCAGAAGAAGTTGCCAAGCAAGCACTTGAAAATGACGTCCACGTCGTGGGTGTTTCCTCTCAAGCTGCTGGTCATAAAACACTCATTCCAGATTTGATTGCTGAGCTTAAAAAAGCCGGCGCTGATGACGTGATTGTGGTTTGCGGCGGAGTGATTCCAAAACAAGATTATGACTTTTTAACCAAAGCAGGTGTGAAAGGAATCTTTGGTCCAGGCACAGTTATTCCTGATGCTGCCAGAGAAGTTCTTGCACAGATAAATAAGGCCCACGGAAAATCATGAAGGATCAGCTTTTAAAAGGTGATATTCGCGCATTATCAAAAGCTATCACATTGATTGAAAGCAAAAAGCCTGAGCATAAAGAAGAATCCCAAAAGCTTTTACAAGAGATCCTACCTCACACAGGTAAATCAAAGCGCATCGGAATTTCAGGTGTACCGGGCGTAGGTAAATCAACCTTTATTGAACAATTAGGACTCATGCTTTGTGAAAAGAATCTCAAAGTTGCCGTACTCGCGGTTGATCCAAGCTCTCCTATATCCGGTGGCTCGATCATGGGTGATAAAACCCGCATGGAAAGTCTCTCGCGCCATCCTAATGCCTTTGTAAGACCTAGTCCTACATCTGGTGCCCTCGGCGGCTTCGAACGTAAAACAAGAGAATCTATGCTTTTATGCGAGGCCGCAGGTTTTGATGTCGTCCTTATCGAAACAGTTGGTGTCGGCCAGTCTGAAGTTGCAGTTTCAGGCATGGTTGATGTCTTTTCTGTCATGCTGGTTCCAGGTGCCGGCGATGATTTGCAGGGGATTAAAAAAGGTATCATCGAGCTGGCTGATCTCTTAGTTATTAATAAAGCTGATGGTGATCAAAAAACCCTCGCCGAGATGGCCAAATCCCATTATCAAAATGCCTTAAGCCTTTTAAGTCATAAGGATTTTTGGCAGGCCAAGGTTATCACCTGCTCGGCCAGAGATAATATTGGACTTGATGGGTATTGGAAGGAAATCGAGAACTGGTACAAGTCAGCTGGTACAGAAAATCTTGAAGCTAAAAGAAAAAATCAGGCACAATCTTGGCTTAAAGAGCTATTGAATAATATGATTGAGGATGAGCTCGCCACCGATCCATCGCTTAAAAGTCAATGGCAATCGGCACTTTCAGATGTAGCCGCTTCAAAACAAACACCTTTTCAGGCCGCAAACCAGCTTTTTAAGCTTCTTCGCTCAAAAAAATAAGCTGTGTAATTATTACAAGCCCTCTTTTCTTGCACGAATTCTCGGGCCATAAGCCAAAACATAAAAGATAAGACTTTCGATCTTGAGCGCTCGTGGTGGTACTTGCTGTAGTTCTCGCTGTGTGTGTGTTGAGGCTCTCCTAGTTCTGGGTACCACGTGTGTGTGTGTTTATGAGTGCTCGATCGATTGTTCGCTTTTAAAGCGGGTTTGGACGTACAGAATCAAACCCGCTTTTTTTTACTTACTTCAAGCGTTAATCAAGAGAATCCTTCCGATACTGTATCTTCCAATATTTGTAGTTTAGAATATTAACCCTAACGGGGTGATAATGACTGACAAATTTGCAACAGGATTTGTGGCGAATAAAAAGCCAAATAAGCATAAGCTGTTCTGTCGCTTACCATTCACAGAAATCTCCATATCACCTAACGGAGATATTACTCCTACTTGTTGTCCTGACTGGGTCGATATTAAGTTAGGTAATATTCTAGAAAAAAGCTGGCAAGATATTTGGAATGGACCTGAGTCTAAATCATTACGTCGATCTACTTTTGATGGAAGCCTTAGTCACTGTAGTTCTGAATGGTGTCCAGCGATTCAATCGGCCGACAATGGCTTTGATTCTGCAAATGTTTTTCGCCATGAAGATATCAATAGCGCTTACGCTAGAGACCCTGAATTAAAAAAGATTTTTGAAGCAAAGCAAGAGTCAGTGGCTTTCGCTCCAAAGACAGTTAATTTGATTTACGACAGAAGTTGCAACCTTAGATGTCCATCTTGTAGAGATGAAATTCTTAAGTTGAATGATGAAGAAACAAAGATGTTAAATCAGATTCATGAAGTTGTGACAAAAGACGTTGTTAAGTATGCCGAGACGCTAACGATGGGTGGAACTGGGGACCCAATCGCTTCACCAGTTCTAAGACAGTTTCTCATCAGTATTGAAAAACAGAACTTCCCGAATCTTAAAGTTCTAGGTCTACAAACTAATGCACAATTATTAACGCCAAAGCTTTGGGATAAAATGAAAGGCGTTCAAGAGATTGAACACTTTAGTCTCGAAGTTAGTATTGATGCAGCCACAAGTCCTACCTATGACATTGTTCGCCCACCAGGTAAGTGGGAACCTTTAATGGATAATCTAAGATTTATTAAAGAGATTGATAATCTGGGAATGTTGATCATAAGTTTTGTCGTTCAAGAAACCAATTATCATGAAATGCTCCAGTTTATTAAGCTGGGTGAATACCTATCGTCTTTTGGAAAGAAAACTCCAGTAAAGGTTATGTTCTATCAAATTAGAAGCTGGGGACAATTCACAAAAGAAGGCTATCAAACAAAACAAGTTCAAAATGTTGAACATCCTTTGCATGAAAACTTTCTCAAAGTTTTAAAAGGCGTTGAGGAAAAAAGGATCGAAAACTTTAGAAACAATCGCCTACCAATGATTGAACATAATTTCCCTTATAACGATCTCATCAAATCTTAAGTTTTTAGTAAAAAGCCTTTTTATTTCTGCTTTTTTGCATCATGATATAAGTATGAAAACAAAACTCTCAATCCTTGCACTAGTATTAGCCTTTGGCCCTTATACTCTTCTTCAGCACGCTAAGGTGATGGATGTTCCGCTTGGAGCTTTTATCGGTGAGTGGAGTTATGCCAATGGATATGATTTTTCTGCCAAAATTTTTAATAGCTTTGCTTGTGATAAAAACGAAGCCATCGCCTGCTCACTATTAGCTGAACTTGAAGCAAGATCAGGAGATTTGATATCGGCGAGTAATCTTTCAATGAAAGCCTGCTCACTTGGACTAAGCTCAGCTTGCCCAAGTATTATCGAATAGACTATCTAAGCGCTCTTAATAAATAAGACTTAATTTCTTTTCTGCGAGCAAGACGCTTTCTAAGTTTTGAATCAGGTGACTTACCTCTCATCGATCCATCACAAAGAATTCCACTCATATCAGCTTTTGTTAGTGCATTTGAAACTTCATTAAGAGTGATTTCACGATCTAGTTTTCTGACAGCATATCGTCTTAAGGCTTCAATTCTTTTTCCCGCCATCAAATGGGCTTCTTCAATAATCTTGACTAGAGAGTGAGATTTCACAAGTTCATAAAGAGTTTTAACTTCACTGATCACTGTAGCCAAAACGCCTATATAACCACCAAGAATGGCATACACTAATGAGTCCCAACCTCCGTTACCTTCTGCACCTAGGTTAGCGCCAATAACGATTCCAAGGGTAGCAACACCTGCACCAATGACTGGTGTAGCAAGGGCACGGATGATTAAATGCTTTCTTCTTTTGGAGTAGTCTTGATGACATGACTGCTCAGGCACAACTGACTGCGCAGAAGCCGGCGCCTCTTGGGCCATAATAGGAGCGAAGCTCAGACTGATAAAAGCTAGTACCAGCGATAGTGTTTTAATCATAAATTCCCCAATTCAAGTTTCAACAAAGATAGTTGATGAATTACGGGATGAAAGGCCGTGTGTATTTTTTGCACTTAAATAATTTCGGTTAGTTGCAAAGAACTTTCACTGGGTTAATCGCACAAGTTTTGTTCTGTGCCATGGAAACCGTCACAAAGACCAGGAAACTTACTAATATCAACATATACTTTAAAGCGTTTTTCATACAGTCCTCTTTTAACAGCCCAAACAAAGTCTGCGCGGTTGGCATAGCTCCAAATGTCCTTTAATTTACTCTGATCAACTGGGACATCAAACTCGCACATTACATCCATCAACAAATACTTTCCCAAATAAGAGCCATCACCCCATGTTGTAGCAGCTAAATAATTTGTCATTTTTCCATTTTGTTTTTTTCGATCACTACTATTATAAAATAAGCTATTAACTACTTTTTCAATATTAAGTAATCTAGTAACCTTCCATTTTTCATCAATAACAATGCTAAAGCATTCCAATGATCGCATATGAACTCTGTATGCATCCAAGCATTCTTTCTCTCCTTTACAGGTAAGAAAACCATTTTGCCTTTTTATATAGACCTTTAAGTATTGTCTTATTTTTGCTTCATCAACGTTTCTATTAATCCAAATTTCAATATCATCTCTGACTCCATCATTGTCTTTATCGATTCCAAGCAGACTTGATTTGCTCATCTTAGGTGTGGCATACGGAGGTTCCGGATCACCATCAACAATACCAGCGACGTAATCTTTTTCTTTGATATTGAATTCTGGCTCAAAAAAATTCCAAAGGTAATCACAGCTTGAAACCAAAGTGATCAAACTAAAAAGTATAATCTTATTCATAAATATCCATACTTTTAGTTTAACACTAAAAGGCTTATTCACAATTTTTTGTACTATTAATTTTTTTTAATGATTCTCAATTTGGATGAGATAAAACTTCAACTTAAAGCTCATTTATAGATAGCAGATTGTCGTGAAAAGTTGAAAAGAGCGAGGAGGCTTACATTTGTGTAAGCCGCACGAGCGAGTGAGACTTTGATCGGCAAGATGCATCTAGAAATAGCTTTAAACGTCGAGCTCGATCATGAGGACACCCTGTTCGAGAGCCTGTCCCTCTTTCACATGCACTGCCTTCACCACACCAGCAACAGAAGTCTTAATCTCATTTTCCATTTTCATGGCTTCAAGAATAAGAAGTGTTTCACCTTCTTTAACTTCATCACCTGGCTTCACTGAAATTTTAACAACTTTGCCTGGCATCTGTGTGACAAGATCACCGGCTTCACCGTTTGATAGACCTGATGGTTTATAACCGCGATAAACATCATAGACGCGATCAACCGCAACGATTCTTTTTGGAAGTTCCTGTCTTGCTACTCGCTTCCAGTTTAGGCCATCAAAAGAGACAAAGTAGTCACCAGCAATTTTTCTAACTTTTACTTTTTGCTCACGTGTACGCTTTCCATCTTCCAGGGAAGAGAAGTCAAACTCCACCATTTCACGACCATGTAAAACAGTCTTTGTTAGATCGATGATGATTTCATTATTTTCGTGATCAATTAAATACGTACGCATAATTATAATCCTAACTGACGAGCTTCAATCGCTGCCAGCTTGCTATAAATCGATGAGTGATCAAATTCACAGTTAATCATCTCTTGAGGTTTAGTTTCACTAATATAATTAGTGGTGTAATGACCCTCACAGAACTTTGGTTCACTTAAGATGACTTTATGAAGAGGGATATTGGTTTTTAATCCTTCAATATGAAGTCCATCAAGAGCTGCTCTCATTTTTCTAACAGCAACGTCACGAATGATGCCTTTAACCACAAGCTTTCCAACCATTGGGTCAAAGTCTGGCGTCACTTCAAGATCACGGTAAATACAGTGATCAAAGCGAGTACCTTGTGGAAAGTTGGATTCAAAGCCAGTCACTTTTCCAGGAGCTGGCAGCATAGTGATTGGATCTTCAGCGCAGATACGACACTCGATGGCATGACCTGAGCGCTTAATCCATTCCTGTGAAGGAAAACCAAGATCTTCACCAAAGGCAGACTGGATCATACAAACGATCAAATCCATACCAGTGATTTCTTCAGTGATTGGGTGTTCAACCTGAATACGTGTATTCATTTCAAGGAAGTAAAACTTTTTATCTTCACCCATAATAAATTCAACAGTACCTGCTGAATCGTAGTTCACGGCTTTTGCAAGCTTTACCGCTGTTTCACAAATATCTTTTCTAAGGGCTTCATCATCACCAATGAATGGTGAAGGAGCTTCTTCAATAATCTTTTGGTGACGACGCTGAACTGAACATTCACGTTCAAAGAAGTGATAAACATTGCCTTTTTTATCAGCAAGAATTTGCACTTCGATATGGTGCGGATTTAATACTAGTTTTTCAACTAAGAGATCACCGTTATTAAATGAAGCTTTCGCTTCTCTTCCAACCGCTTCAAAGTTCTTCTTAACATCTTCTTCATTGGCACAGGCACGCATACCACGACCACCGCCACCAGCGACGGCCTTAAGCAGAATGGGATAACCAATTTCCTTAGCAACTTTAATAGCGCCTTCAACAGTTGGAACTGCTTCAGAAGTTCCCGGCACCACTGGCACACCAGCTTTTTGAGCTAAGGCTTTTGAGGTCGCCTTATCTCCCATCACGCGAATCGCTTCGGTGTTTGGAGCAATAAAGACTACGCCAGCTTTATCAAGAGCTCGTCCAAAGTCAGCGTTTTCAGAAAGAAAACCATAACCAGGATGAACACCATCGATATTATGTTTTTTTACAACTTCTAGGATGGCCGGAAC
>CAXBMT010000146.1:0-6964 GCA_963976925.1 uncultured Bdellovibrionales bacterium | reverse complement strand
AGGAAATCCTGGAATGGCAAGAATTAGACTTGCAAGTCTTCATGGCTGGCACACATGCTGCAAAGTAGATCGTCTCAAAGATTTGGTTGTTTAACTCAAGTGCTTCTGGAGATTCAAATGGCATGCGAAGCGTAAAGAACGTATCCGCAAGGCCTTGAACACCTAGTCCAATTGGACGGTGGCGCATATTTGAGTTCTTAGCTTCTGGGACTGGGTAGTAGTTGATGTCGATAATCTTGTTAAGATTCATCGTCATACGATAAACAACATCAAAAAGTTTTTGATGGTTGTAGGTACCTGTTTCAGTTTCAGCGAAGCGATTTAGAGCTACTGAAGCTAGGTTACAAACAGCAACTTCGTCAGGTGCAGTGTACTCCATGATTTCAGTGCAAAGGTTTGAACTCTTAATTGTTCCAAGATTCTTTTGGTTACTCTTCTCGTTAACAGCATCTTTATAGAGCATGTAAGGAGATCCACTTTCGATTTGGCTTTCAAGAATTGCAAACCAAAGGTCTTGAGCGCGTATTGTTTTCTTAGCCTTACCTTCGCTTTCATACTTCGTATAAAGCTTTTCAAATTCAGCACCGTAGCAGTCAGCTAAGCCTGGAGATTCATGTGGGCAGAATAGTGACCACATGCCATCACTTTCAACACGCTTCATAAACAGATCGCAGATCCATAGAGCGTAGAAAAGATCGCGAGCACGACTTTCTTCTGTACCAGTATTTTTCTTCATTTCGAGGAAATCAAAGATGTCAGCATGCCATGGCTCAAGATAAATAGCGAAGGCGCCTTTTCTCTTTCCGCCGCCTTGATCGACATATCTTGCTGTGTCGTTAAAGACTTTAAGCATCGGTACGATACCGTTTGAAGTACCATTAGTTCCTTTAATGAAAGAACCTTTGGCGCGGATATTGTGAATTGATAGACCAATACCACCAGCGCTTTGAGAGATAAGAGCTGTTTGGCGAAGGGTATCGTAAATACCTTCGATGCTGTCGTCCTTCATTTGAAGAAGAAAGCATGATGATAACTGAGGCTTTGAAGTCCCTGAGTTAAATAGAGTTGGAGAAGCGTGAGTGAAGTACTTCTCTGACATCAGGTCATATGTCTCAATGGCAGCATCAATATTATCCATATGGATACCAACTGATACACGCATAAGCATTTGTCCTGGACGTTCAACGATTTTACCATTCATTTTTAAAAGGTATGAACGCTCAAGAGTTTTAAAACCGAAATAGTCGTAACCAAAGTCACGCTTATCGATCATGGCCTTATCTAGTCTTTCAGCATTGGCCATGACTGTTTCGTAAAGTTCTTTAGAAACAAGTGGAGAATGCTCACCAGTTGTTGAACTTACAAAGTTATACATTGCTTTGATGTTTTCAGAAAAACATCCGCGTGTTTCCTTGTGCAGGTTAGAAACAGCGATTCTTCCAGCAAGTGCGGAATAATCTGGATGTTTAGTTGAAAGGTAAGCTGCTGTTTCAGCTGCTAACTGATCGAGCTCACGAGTTGTGATGCCGTCATAGATTCCTTCGATAACTTTTTTAGCGATAATCGATGAATCGATATACTCACTGTTAAGATCGTGAGCGAGAGTTTCAATTCTCTCGGTGATCTTGTCGAATTTAATGGGTTCTTTTTCCCCACTTCTTGTTAAAACGTACATCTGTCTCTCCTTCCAAGGATTGACCTAAAGGCGTGTGCTCCCTTAGGTCTAACTATATGTGTGTGTTTATTATTTAAAAATCTGCGTCTAGAGTGAAGTTTTGGTTTTCTCTGTTTCCAAGAACTCCTGAACGTTGATATTCAGAAACTCTTTTTTCAAAGAAGTTAGTCTTACCTTCTAGTGAAATTAATTCCATCCACTCAAATGGGTTTTCTGTGTTGTAAACTTTTTTACAACCAAGTTGTTGTAGCCAGTGATCAGCTACGAACTCAATATATTTACCCATTAGGATTGAATTGATACCGATAAGTGAAACTGGTAGAGCTTCAGTGATAAACTCTTTTTCAATTTCAACAGCTTCAGTAATGATTTCTTTAATTGTTTCTTCAGAAATCTGATTCTCTTTAGAAAGAAGTGAGTGCATATGACATGCGAACTCACAGTGAAGTCCTTCATCACGACTAATAAATTCATTTGAAGTACAAAGACCTGGCATTAAGCCACGCTTTTTAAGCCAGTAGATGGCGCAAAATGATCCAGAAAAGAAGATTCCTTCGATTGCTGCAAATGCCACAACTCTGTGAGCGAAGCTTTTATCAGATTTGATCCACTTAAGTGCCCAGTTGGCTTTCTTTTCAACACAAGGAAGTGTTGTCATAGCGTTGAAGTGCTTATCTTTTTCTTTTGGGTCTTTGATGTAGGTGTCAATGAGAAGGCTGTATGTTTCGCTGTGGATATTTTCCATGGCGATCTGAAAGCCGTAAAAAGTTCTAGCTTCAGGAATCTGAACGTCGTTATAAAAACGAAGAGCTAGATTCTCATTAACAATACCGTCACTTGCTGCAAAGAATGCAAGAACGTGACTGATGAAATGTCTTTCGTCGTCATTGAGCTTTTCCCAGTCAGTTAAGTCAGCTCCAAGGTCAATCTCTTCAGCTGTCCAGAAAACGGCCATATGTTTTTTATAAAGCTCCCACACTGAATGATACTTAAGCGGGAATAATACGAAACGATTATCAGTTGGGGTAAGAATTGGATCCAAAGGAGCCTCCTAAAATCAAATGTCTGTTAACGGCCAAGGCTTGTGTGTGGGCCGCAGAAGTTATGTTCACCTAGTCTTTTGGTTGTGCGTGTAAGATTTTGGTTTTAATGAACTTCCAATTTAAGGTTAACAAATGACTGAGTTTGTGAACAGAATAAAAAATGGATAGTGGCTGCAAGATTGTTAAATTGTTTAGTTTTTGTATTCACTTTACATATTGACAAGCCTTGTAGAAGGGCGTTTGAGCACTTCTGTCCACGATTAAATTTGATCTTATTTTTCCTTACAATTTAATGACGAGATGTGTTTGTTGCAGTGAGTGAAAAAGTGACCAAAAAAAAGAGAGGCCATAGGGCCTCTCGATAGGGTTTTAAATGTCAGAAAACTGTCGATTACCAGGGATATTGATTTTGACCTCTTTGATCTTCTACTAAGATGACTTCAGTGATCAAGGCCTCACCACGTGCCATCAAGAAGATGTCGGCGGCTTGCATGTCAAACTTGTTAAGCACTAATTCAAATTCACCAGTTTGCATTGTTGCGCTTTCACAAGCTGCACCGTTGGTGAACCCTCTAGCACATGCTCTAAGACTTGAGTAACGACCGGCCAAACGTCCTTTGATAACAATCTTTTCAAACTTCTTAGACATCGTTTGGTAATCAAGTCTTAATAACTGATCAAGGAATACTCTTTCGCCAGAAATTCTTTGATTAACGTTAACTCTGATATCACGGTTTCTTTGTTTCTCTATTAGTTCTACTGCCATTTCACTGACTAAAACCTCACCATCAAAGACTACCTTGATTGCGTCGCCTTGATCGATTTCGATTGTATTTCTTTGGTTGAACTTAAATTGTACTTCACCAGTATTACGATCAAGGTATTCAGGTCCTGCTACAATTCGTCCATCAACCATTAAAGACATTGATGTTACACGTTGACCAACTGGATTGCCTTTGATGATAACAGTTTTAACTTCTTTGCCCTCGTGTTGGCGACCTAACTTAAGCTCTTTTTTTAATGGAATTTGATTAAAGAATCTTTGACGCTCAAATGATGTAACCCACTCTGAACGACCGCCACCATGTCCTCCACCTTGACCAAGGCCGTCGTCTTTAAGAGTTGCGACGATGCGATCGATATACATATTACCCTGAAGTTTCATCTTAAGAGTTTGGATGTCACGACCAATGACACGATCACCTTGTGGGATATTAAAGACTACTGATTGATCATAGCGCCAGCCGACGTCTTGAGCGAAACCGATCGAGCGGCCATTGATTTCAACTTGTGCTGATGCAAATGAACTTGAAGATGTTGCGAATAATTCAAGCTTGATTAATTTTTGACCACGAGCCGATTGGTCTAAATCAAGAATATTTCTTAAGGCAAGTGTCGTATTACCGCTAACGTAACGAGACAGAACTTCTTCGACCTCAAATTTGTCTCCTCTTTGTTGGCCATACCCATTTGAACCTCTACCTTGGCCAAAGCCTTGAGCAGATGCTTCACCTAATGAGATGATTCCCAATAACAATAAAAATGTACTTAATACGAAACCTTTGAAAGTTTGCATAACTTCCTTCCCCCAAGTTGCAGTTGAATCTAACCAGTCATTGGCCGATAGTGCGAATGCCAAAAGAGAGAGCAGGCCTTATGCCAAAGAAAAATGCTTTTATTGGGGACAAGTTGACCCTAAGTGGGGCCGAAAGGATTCTAAATGTGTGAGGAGGTAAGTATTTTCCGAACCTTGCGTAGTGTTAAAATTTCAATTTAAAGACAGGGGAGTCTTGTAATTTTTTCCGACGCTTATCATATTCTTGGGTTGTTTTGACGGATGAGTGAGCTACTTCTCGTGCCACGGTGTAGATATCCACACCATGTTCGAGTAACTCTCCAATGAATGTTGCTCTGGCCGAGTGAGGGGAAATCTTAAAGTTTAGTCCAATCTTTTTAGCGTAATGATCGATAATCTCATTAACGGTTCTAGGATTAAGCGGTTTATTGAGTTTGGCCGGATCTTTTGGGTTTCTAGTTGGCTGAAAGATATGATCATTTGGTTCAAGCCCTCTATCTTGAGATCTCATCCAACTCATGTAATTTTCTAGAGCTTCAATGCAAAGTGGGTGAACCAGTTTTTGACCGATCTTTCCGCCTTTTCCTTTATATTCAAAAACCTTTGAATCATTAATCTCGCGGTAATCCTTATACTTAAGATTAAGCACTTCGCTTTTTCTAAGCCCTGTTGTGAAGAACGTAATTAGTAGCGCCAAGTGCATCGGTCCAGATTTCGATTTTGGATCAATCGCTAAAAAAAGCTCTTTAACCTGACCAGCATCAAGTGCCTGAGTCGGAGTTACAACTTCAAGTCTAGGTCTTTTTACAGAGGAGGCCGGGTTAAATTGGCAAACACCTTTTTCAACTAAGAAGTCACAATAACTGGAAATACAGGCAAGTTTTCTGGCGACGGTTTTAGGCGCTAACGATACAGGTTCATCACTAAGATAGTTTCTATAGGCAATAACATGAGCTCTTTCAAGATCATCAAAGCCCTTAACTTTAGGAGATGAGGTGAAAAGCCATTCAATGAACTTGCTTAGGTCACTTTGGTAACTTGAGCGCGTATGAACAGAGGTAAAGTTATCAAAAAACTCTCTATATAGTTCAAACGGGTTGTGTAGCTTTGGTGCTGCCATAGTTTAATTATACTGCTTGGCGCAAATGATTGAAATCTGGAAGAATCTGCTGGCTTAGAGTGTGTAAATAGGTAAGGGGTTATTGGAAATATTGCGCATTGTGTCAATATGGGTTTATGAAACACATCATTGCTTTGATATTACTTTGCTCCTTGGCACAGGCTCAAACTGGCCTAAAGTCAGTATTTGGTGATGATGATCGCTTTGCACTTGATAGTCATGCTTATCCTTATTCAGCCGTTATTAGACTCGAAAATACTGAAGGTGGGCATTGTACGGCTTCACTTATTGGTCGCGATCTTATCCTTACAAACTCTCATTGTTTTCAAGACGAATCAGGTCGAATGAAGACGTCTGTAAAAGCTCAAGTACATGGTCTTAAAAACTTCTCTCCAACATTATTGGTTTCAGACATTACTCTTGGAACTCAAGATTATGATGATGAACCTAGAAACGATTGGGCGATTGCTCGAATTTCACAGCCTATCGGTGATGTTGTTGGCCATTTTTATTTAGCAGAAGAAGCTCAGGTTGGATCAGGCTTTAATCTGGTCGGTTTTTCAGGAGACTTTAAAAGTGGGCGCACCGCTGGTGTTCATGAAAACTGCAGCCTTAAAGGTCTATTAAGTCAGCATAGAGTGATGATGCACAACTGTGACATGACCCATGGAGCTTCAGGTTCTGCTATATGGAAAATGTCTGAAAACAAAGGAAAAGATAATCATCATGATGTTTGGAGCGCGCAAGATAGTAATCTTTCTATTCCAGTGCAAACATTCAAAACCCAAGTTAAGCAGGCATTAAGTCAGCATATAAACCACAAGACACAAATCCTTCTTTGTAACTCTAAGGATAAATCTTTAAAGCTTGCTTTTGGTTTTAAATCTGAAACTCTAACCATTTCAAAAGGCTGGGTAAGAGTTGGAAAGAACAGATGTAAATTCGTAAAAATGCCTAAGCTTGTTGAAGCAACCAATGAGAGCTTTGATATTTTTGCTTTTAGTGAAGATGAAGATCTTGGCGGCAATTTATTTAAGGAGTTCTGCACAGGTGGTTTTTTTGGTTTTGAAAAACAAGAAAATCATTGCAAAGCAGACAAAATTAAACTTTTTACAAAACTTGGTAAAACTAAATTCCAATATATAAAACTAATTAATCTTTGAGAGGCGTATCATGAAAAAATTATTCTTTCTTTTAACACTACTTTTATCGTTTTCGGCCCTAAGTGCTGTGGTTCAAACTACATTTAAAGCAGAAATTAAATTTAATAGAGCTGACGGTAAAGTTAAGAAACTTGCTAATGTTAGAGTCGTTACAACTCATAATAGTGATGCCAGTATTCTTAGGCCTTCAACTATTGAGGAGTGCACGATTGCTGCTGGAAAGAAAGATCTCTTCAGTCTTTTCACTGATTCAGAGAACTATACATGTCTTGCTACAAAAAACACTTTGATGATGAGCTCACAAACTTTGCAAGCAATTATCGATAGAAGTATTTCTATGACAATCTTTGGATCATCAGACTTATTTTATACGCTTGATGATATGAT
>CAXBMT010000145.1:0-7003 GCA_963976925.1 uncultured Bdellovibrionales bacterium | reverse complement strand
CTTTGCAATTGATTTTCGTATTTCTTTTCGATTTCAAAGCGAAGTTTGTCCTGTTGAAACTTGGTTTGTACATCTAAATCATTTCGAGCTTGGTGGGTGGCAAATGGACTTAACTCCTCACCCATAAGTTCTAAAACTTCATACTCATCTTCAAGTTGAGAGAGAATATATCTTAAGCGTAGACAACCTTCAGAAAGATCACATTGTTTCTGAGTCACAGCTAGCGCAACAATACGAGCGCTCTCGTACCAGTGCTTTTTTCGTTCAAGCTTTGATTGCTCTTGCTTTAAGTTGAAGTTCCTAAGACGTAGAAAGAGAAAAAGACAAAGGGCAGCGAGAATAAAACATATTGCTAGCACTGCCCAAGTAAGTGGTTGAATTGAATTTAAATTGCTCATGCCCTAATTAAGCATGAACTCCCTTGTCTTTCATCTGAATTCTCGCCATGGCAATGGTTTCATCTGAGACTTTTTTTAGTTTTCGCGTCAGGCCAACCCAACTCATGGACTTTATCACCCATTTGCCTGGATCAAAGTGGTACCAACGAACGCCATTTCGATAATCGGCTTGAAATGTGTGGTGAAAATTGTGATAGCCCTCACCAAAAGTGAAAATCGCGGTAATCCAGCTATCACGCGCTGTATGTTCATCATTAAAGGTTCTGTCCCCCACCATGTGGCAAAGTGAGTTGATAAAGAAGGTTGTATGGTGGACCAGAACAATACGTCCTAGAGCGCCAATACCAAGACCTCCAAGAGCAGATCCCATCCATGCTCCAATTAATGTTGGAACGATAATTCCGACAAAAATTGAAAGTGGTAAGTAATAGCGGTGTTGCCACATAACCAGCTTATTGCGACGAAGATCAGCTGACATTGGATAGGTTTCAGGTTTAGTGGGACGAACCATAATCCACCCCATATGCGCCCAAAAAAATCCTTTTTTAATATTATAAGGATCTTCTTCAGTATCAACATGGGTATGATGAACACGGTGATCACTACACCACTTAAGGGCAGAGTTTTCAAAACTTGCGGCACCAAAGATTAGGGTAAAGAACTGAATAATCGGATGAGCTTCAAATGATCTATGGGCAAACAGTCTGTGATATCCGACTGTAATCGACATACCGGTGGCCCAATAAAAAAAGAAGGCAATTAGTAAAGTATACGGATTAAAACCCTCAATCATGACGTGCCCGATAATGGCAGCAACGGCAGCGATTGGTGTTAAAATCAAAAAAAGCGAGTTGGTCCAATCAACTCTTTTCAAAACTTGTCCCATAAGTTCCCCCTAAGAAGTTTCTTCTGTAATTAGGGTAACGCTAGTTAGAAAGTGCCGGTGTAAAACAACTGTAAAAGCCATTTAGGTTCAAAATATCAGGAATTCTATAATTAAGACTGAATATAAAAACGGGCACTTAGATCTCAATATGTCATGAAAAGTATATAACTCGCTCAAAAACATGATCCAAATCAATGAATTTCTTTTAGCTGTAGGGTATAACAGTAGAGCAGGAATTCTTATGATTAAGGACAGTCATGGAAAACAAAAATACAAAATTAGAATGCGAATCATGTGTATCTCACTTAAAAGGAATTTTTTGTGAGCTCAACCACGATCAACTAACACCTATTACGAAACAAAAGATCACCAATGTTTATAAAAAAGGACAAACCCTTTTTGTAGAGGGAAACCACCCTAACGGAATATTCTGTGTATCAAGTGGAAATATTAAATTAACTGAGGCTGGAACTGACGGGAAAGAAACTTTAATTAAAGTTGTTACCAAAGGTGATATCCTTGGGCATCGTAGTCTTTTTTCTGAACAAAAACATCACGCAACAGCAGTAGCGATGGAAGAAACCAGAGCTTGTTTTATTGATAAATCTTTCATTATTAATCTTATAAAAGACCAACCATCTGTATCTCTTCATGTCATTGAGAAACTTAGTAAAGATATTGGTGATTTTGAACTTCGAATTAATTCCATGCATACGAAAAATGTTAGAGAGCGATTAGCAGAACTTCTCCTGCTCCTAAAAGAAAGTCACGGTGTATCTGAAGAAGGTCGCACTATGATTAATTTGCGCCTAACACGTGAAGAGATGTCGACCATGATTGGAACAGCTCCAGAAACGCTTATTCGCTTTATCAGTGAGTTCAAAGAAGCAGGACTTATCGAGCAGGAAGGCAAAACCATTTTTGTGAAAAATGAAGAGAAGTTAATTGATTGGTCAGGCTGTCATATCTGATTTGGGCTGATTCATGAACATGCAAACTCAAAACTTTTTAAAGACTACTAAGATTCATTATAAGGGCATGATTCCCTTAGTCGCCTACCTCATTATCAACGGTCAGCTTGAGACTCGTGATAGCAAAGGCAACATTAAAAATATAAGTGCTGGTGAGATGATTGGCTTAAAAGAAGTTTGGCATCATGAACCTCTTCATTTTGATATCGATACGACTCCAGGCACAACACTTTTGCCACTCGATAAGTCTATGCTTGAAAGATTTAAACAAGTCTTATTAGAGAGCTAAAGACAAATCTCAATTTGGATGTCATGATTAACAAATGACACAATCTCTAATTTCTGGATTTACCTTTATTAAACATGGCCTTGATTTGGGCTACCCTATTCGTGAAAGTATAGAAAGTATCGAACCCCTATGTGATGAGGTCGTTGTAAACGTTGGTTTTGATGACCCTGAGCTCAAAAAAGACGACGGTACATGGGAATACCTCAATGACCATTTCCAACACGAGAAGGTGCGCTTTATAAAGTCGTGGTGGGATCCAAAGCTTAGAAAAGATGGCCTTATACTCTCACAACAGACAAATATCGCTCTAAATGCCTGCAAGGGAAGATATTGCCAATACATTCAAGGCGATGAAGCACTTCATGAAGATGACTTATCTATAATCCATAACAATGTAATGGAGATGGAAAAAGACAAAAGCATCGACGGTCTCGTTTTCGATTATATTCATTTTTATGGAAATGTTGATGTTCAGCTCTATACTCGCAGAATTTATCGTCAAGAAATGCGCTTAATCAGAAACTTTAAAGATATCATGAGCTGGAAAGACGCTCAGGGCTTTAGATATAAAAATGAAAATAAGATTCCTTGTAAAAAAATTGATGCAAGAGTTTTTCATTATGGTTGGGCCAGAAAA
Source organism: uncultured Bdellovibrionales bacterium (assembly GCA_963976925.1). Lineage (GTDB taxonomy): Bacteria > Bdellovibrionota > Bacteriovoracia > Bacteriovoracales > Bacteriovoracaceae > UBA4207. Next base: position 3,822 of record CAXBMT010000145.1, on the reverse strand, counting down.
GAACAAGTGATGGCAACAAAAGTTAAGGCTATGGATAAGCTTTATCACGAAAATCCGGACCAACAAGATTTCACCTACAAAAGAATGTGGGGCTTAAGAAAGTTTAATCAAACTCACCCAAGTGTGATGGAAGAATGGACAAGCAAGCATAAAAATGATCTCGATATCATGTCACTCCCTCTTGAGTTTAAACTCAAAGATCTTAACCTCGTTGTCTCTGATGCCTGGGAAAACTTAACTGGTCATCGTCTTGGTGAGTATAAAAACTTCAAACTTCGCAGTTGACCGATCAATATTCCTAATTTATTGTCAAAACTCAAAGTCTAATAACTGACTGGAGGTAAACAATGCATAGAAAAAATACAAAGCTGATGATTATCAGATGTGCTTCTATGACTGTTGACTTCGGTCTAGTCCAACTTTAGAAACACTCCCCTAAAATTTAATTAAGTAATGGATTGCTAAGCAAGCTAGGCGCCGGCTCGTTTACTTTCTATTTAATACTTCTTGATTTTCAAGAAGCGTATATCACTGTATTTGGAGAAATATATGCAGAATATAAATGAATTATCAGCAATCTCATCAGAGGCAAAAGAGTTTGCTAAAAATTTAAACAAAGCCTCAATGAATTTTTTGGCCTTGGTCAAAATAAGCTTAAAAAGATCAGCTTATTATATAAATAATGTTTTAAGACTTTTCTTTTTAAGACCAAAAGTTAAAAGGATGATAAAACCTGGGGTTTTCGAGGAAGTGAATTTTCATCCACCTCCACCATCGAGCTCTCCACCAAAGTTCTTCTAATCACTGTCCAGTAGGTTTCTTATTTGAAGTATTCCTACTGGACCTTGTTTTTTTTCTTTGTTGGTTCTTATTTCGAGGAGCTTTTCTTTGCATGGGTTTACCACTTCTAGGAGGAACTTTAACCTCTCTCGCAGGAACACCATGAAGCGGATGTGTTAGATCTTTAGGAATAGTCGTTTTAATTTGCTTTTCAATATCCTTAAGCAGGCCTCTTTCAGTATCGTCACAAAAAGATAGCGCAATTCCGTTTTTGCCAGCTCTAGCTGTTCTGCCAATGCGGTGGACATAGCTTTTAGGATCATCAGGGAGATTATAATTAATCACGTGAGTGACACCATCAACATCAATACCTCTGGCTGCGATGTCTGTGGCAACGAGTACTTTAATCTTTCCAGTTTTAAAATCACTTAATGCTTTTTCTCGAGCACCTTGGGACTTATTACCATGGATGGCAGCAGATAATAGTCCGACTTTATCTAAAATCTTAACGACTTTGTTTGCGCCATGTTTAGTCTTAGTAAAGACAAGTGCTGAATTGACTTCTTTTTGCTTAAGAATATGTTCAAGTAAAAGCGGCTTATTGGTTTTATCAACAAAAAGTAGTTTTTGTTCAATACGCTCTACAGTTGTGGACTCTGGCGTAACTTCAACTCTAACAGGGTCTTTTAATAGTTTAGCAGCAAGGCTAGAAATATCATTTGGCATGGTTGCTGAAAAAAGTAGAGTTTGTCTCATCTTTGGCAGCTTATCGATAATACGATTCACATCATGAAAAAAGCCCATATCAAGCATACGGTCAGCTTCATCTAAGACAAAGACTTCAAGCTGTTCAAACAACACATGTCCATCATCCATCAGATCAAGTAAGCGGCCTGGTGTTGCAATAAGGATATCTACCCCTTTGCCCATATTTACAATTTGCTGACGATGACCAACTCCACCAAAGATGACTGCGCTAAATATCTTTAACCCCTTTGAGTACTCCTTAATATTCTCTTCAATCTGTGAAGCTAGCTCTCTTGTAGGAGTAAGAATTAAAACTCTTACTCGTGCCGGCTTAATCTTAACTTTCTTTAAAGCAATTCTATTGATAATCGGTAACGAAAAAGCTGCTGTTTTACCTGTTCCTGTTTGAGCAATACCTAAAAGGTCACGACCTTCGAGTAAGTGCGGAATACATTGATCCTGGATGGGTGTTGGCTTTACATAGCCTTTATCTGAAAGGGCTTTAAGAATTGTTGGAAAAAGATTTAAAGACTTAAAATCAGTCATAGAGCATCCTTATTTAGCTACTTAATCCGAACACCAGCAGCTAATAAATTAATGGACATGCTCAGATCTATGACAGTCTATCCGATAAATTGACATTAAAGTCAACAATCCCCTCTTTCGAGGGGACTTAATGCTAAATACAGTCTTCAACAACTCTATCAGGCATTGGAGTACTCAAGAAGTGTACAAAATGAAAGCCCCTAATGTCAGCTGTGACAGATTCATGAAGCGTGACTTTGCAGACATCTCCTTGAACAAAAGTTGTTCGTGATAAGGTAATTGTAAAATCAGTGTCAATAATTTCGGGATTATCCTGTAAAACATCATCAACTTCAAAGGTATCGTTGGTAAAAAGGCAGGGCCCATCTTCACCAACATTACGATGATTAAGAATTGTTGCAGCAGCAAGTTCAGGTACAATCACTTTTACAAAAGAAATATTTCCGTAACCTAAGTTGGTAAACTTGATCTTAGCTGTACTAACATCAACTGGAAGGTTAACCACCTTTTTAGAAAGTTCAAGGTCTGTCATTTGTGCAAAAGATGCAAAAGAGCTAAGTAGGAACATCAAGCTTAATAGTAATTTCATTTTTTTCTCCTTGGTGCTTGGTTGAGAAGAACATGGGCTATATATACTCATAAAAAAAGACCAGTTGAAACCATCTCCAACATAGGTTATAACCTATGTATGAATATGAATGATCTGATGTATTTTCAGCAAGTTAACACCTACGGCTCCTTTACATTGACCGCTAAAATGTTAGGTGTGACTCAGCCTACTATTTCAGAAGCTATCTCTAGACTTGAAAAAAGTTTAAGCACAAAACTATTTTATAGAACCAAGCAAGGTATTAGCTTAACCCCACAAGGAAAACTAATCCTTGAAAAAACAAGTCTGATTTTAAATACGAAAAATGAGATAGAATCATTATCTAATATTAATACTCAAATACAGCTAAACATTAAAATTGGTTGTCACCCCGTGATTGGCCGTTACTTTTTGTCCAAGTTTTTAAAGCAAAGTACAAAAAAATACCCACAAATTAACTTTAAGCTTCAGCATGATAATTCAAGGTCAATTCAGCAAATGATCCAAAATGGTGAGATTGATATAGGAGTTGTTGTTAACCCTATTAGAAATCCAGACCTTTTCATTAGTAGGATCACTTATGACAAGGTAAAGATTTGGAAGTCTACGGCTGGACAAAGTCCTAACAACCAACTTATTGCTGACTTCACTCTACCTCAAACACATGAGATCTTACGACAGTGGAAATCAGCCCCAGCTCAACATATCCATACCAATGATTTCAACCTTATTGGAGACCTTGTGCAATCAAATATGGCTTATGGAATACTGCCAGAACGGTTTGTTCAAATGGAAAAACTAAAACTAGAAGACGAAGCTAAAGGTTTATATGTCAAAGATGAGTTTTGTGTTGTTTATAGACCTGAGTTTTTAAAGAATAGCTATAGTAAGGAATGTGTTAAATATATTATTGATGCTTTTAACTAGCCTTTATGTTTTGGAGACTTTTCTTCTTATAAAATGTCACGTTACCAATCACTCGAGTTGATACGTCATCCTTTAAGCCTAACATGGTCTCGCCTACTCCCATTAAAATAGCACCATTAGAGTCAAGCTGAGAAAACAGAGAATTAAGTACAATCTTTTTGGTTTCAACTTTATGATATGGCGATTCCCCCATCTGTCGGGAAACTACAATCTGAGTCTCTTAGCGTTAAGCT
>CAXBMT010000144.1:0-7028 GCA_963976925.1 uncultured Bdellovibrionales bacterium | reverse complement strand
AACTCTATAACCCATAAAAGTTTTTACTGTTCCGTCATCAAGGCGAATTGGAACAGCAACTTGCAAGGCGCGCTTAGGATATTTCAATCTTTCAGCAATATTTGGATCAAGACCCATAATATTTGCGGCATCTTCGAGTTGTTCAAAAGCATCTTTAAAAAGAGGGCTATCAAATAGACCATCGGCCATAGGAATCTCCATTCATGTATTTCCACATAAACTACTCCTGCAGTCGTAAATTGATAACGTTTTTTTTAGATATTTAGGAGAATTAGAATCCGCGATTGTAAGTCAACTCGATGCGTGAATCAGAATCGCTCGTAAATGGTGCTACTCCAGCATCCTGCATTGCGCTAAACCTGGCAGCTATTTCATTTGTTAATGGTTTCTCAACTCGCGCTACATAAATACCATTGTTAAAGTCATAGTCGAGCGTTGTTCTAACACCCAGTTGTTCTAGATTTTTTTCCATATGAACATTGATAGCACCATTAAGTCTTACAGAAATATTGTTATCAACCCAAGGGTTATTAATCAAAACATTAATTTGTCCACGAAGAACCTTAGCGCGAACCTTTACTTTAATTTTCGAAGATAGCTGAGCCTCAACTTTTGGAGAAAGAGCTTTTTCAACTTGCCCTATACTATGAAAAGTTGACCCCTCATCGGATCTTTTGATTTCACCAGAGATTCTTTTATCAGCATAACGTAGTAATTGACGCATTAAATAGGCTTTCTTTTCTTGTTGAGTAGGTGTCACCAATGGGCCTACGGCTGCAACATTCCAACGACGAACATACTCTTCTCGTTCTTCCCAGACTTGAAAGTTATTTCTAACTGCTTCAAGGACTCCGGCATCATCATCAATAAGTATGTCTTGAATCCAAAGGCGCTGCTCTAACGGAAGTGGTTCAATCTGATCATCTGGAACAAAGTTAGCTGGACCTCTTGATGGTGCTCTCTGCGCCTGGGCATTATTACATGGAGCCAATAGGGCACCGCAAACGCTGATCGCGCATACGAAGTGTCGAAGACTTAGACAGTCGTCCAAAATCTTCACTTTAATCTGGTCCCAATAGGCTACCAGTTTCATCAACTAACCCCTATAGAAACGAAAAAACCCCGGTGGTCCCATACTAGGATCAACCGGGGTCTTACACAGCACACATAATCGGGGATTTACATATCCACCAGATCCTTAGTTTCTTCTAATAGTCGTTTAATCGCCAACTTAGTTGCGTTATCAAGCTCCATATCCTTGGACTTAGCATTCATAACCTTAAGAAAGGCATTAGCAGTAAGTCCTTTTGGAAGCTCTGGACTCTTTCTAGCTTTTTTACCAGCTTTAACAACTCCACCACTTCTTACGACTCTCTTAAGCTGAGCTCTCTTGGTCAGGCTACCTTCTAGGATTTGTTTTTTAACATTATCCTTGAGGGCTCCTCTATCTAAGGCATCGTACTCAAGCAGAACATACTTCTCAGTATTATGTTGCTTGGCCGCTTCTTTAATATCACGTGGCATTTTGGCAATTAGTAATGAGCGATGAACTTCTGATTTTGAAATACCAAGTGCTGCAGTAATTTTTCTTTCACTCGCCTTGGTCGCTTTTTGATAATTTAAAATTCCATCAGCTTTATCGATAAAATGAAGAGCTTCACGTGACGAGTTTTCAGAAAACTGAATCGCCATTAATTCTTCATCACTCTTTTCTTCTAAGATAAAGCAAGGGGCTTTTTCTAGAGGAATTGAACTCATGGCACGGAAACGTCTCTCTCCGCAAATAAGAACAAAGTGATTACCTTCACGATGAACAACGAGAGGTTGAATCAAACCATTCTCTTTAATATTAGCAGCAAGCTCTCTTAAAGATGAATCGTTGAACTTTGTTCTAACCTGATCTTTGACGACGATGTCTTTTAGACGAAGTTCTTCAAGACGTGCACCTTGTAAAAGATGGTTGTCTTCAAGTCTTTTCATCAGATCCGACTCGAGGCGATCTGATACATTAATTGTTTGACGATCTTTTTTAGTAACTCGCGCAGCAAACTTCTTAGTCATGCTAATAGCCTCTCTCTTTATTATTGCAAGTTAAGGGAAGCCCAGAGAGCTTCGTAATCTTTTCTGCCCTGACTTTTCGCCCCTAGCATGAAGATCGGTTTCTTAGTTGAAATAGACTCTTGCATATCGACAAGGTTTCTAACCGGAGTCGTAATATGAAAAGAGCTGGCAAGTTCACCCAATCTCTGTTTTTCAATTTTTCTTCTGGCATTAACCATTGAAGGGATAATTGAAAATTCAAGTTTAGGATTTTCAGTTTCGCGGATAATTTCAAATGTATCCATTAATTCTTCAAGCCCATCGATACTGTAATCTTGGGCTTGAGTTGGAATAAGAATTCTGTTTGAAGCAACTAAGGCCATAATCAATTCATCTCCAAGCATTGGAGGTGTATCGATGATGACGTAGTCAAAATGATCAGTGATTTTTTCAAGTCGCTTTCTAAGTAGGCGCTCTTTACGACCAGCATTTCTTCTCACTTCATTTTCAGAAAGAATAAGAAGCTTAGCTAGGTTAGCTAGATGGCGACTCGATGGGATAAGCGAGATATTGTGATGGAACTCTTCTTCACCCGCTGAAGCAACGATGACTTCCTCTGCCTCGACGTCACCTATAAGCCATTCTGGAATCAATGTTCGCTTAACCTGAACTCCAAAAGTAGAACTTAAGTTGGCCTGTGAATCGAGATCGATCACAAGAACTTTTCGACCATTATTGGCCAGGTGACAGGCTAATTGATAGCACTGCATTGTTTTACCAACGCCGCCTTTATTATTGGCAACAGTGATGACATCCATGATCACTCCTAACGGGTTTTAACTCATTGCTTCCATGAGCTACCCGAATAAAAAAAAGTGTAAGCTCTTAAAAATTGTAGTGGGCCTTTCTCGGTTAGTCAAAATTTTGGTCCTATAAACTGACAGTACGACTATAGGCCCACGTTTAGCGTTGGCCCAATGCATTATTAGACAAGGTCAACATTGACCCGACTTTTAAAAATAGATATCAATGCCCATGAAATAGGAGATTTTATGATCAAATCAATGAATGTTAATGAGCTCAATGAAAAGCTTGGTAAAGACACAAACATTTTTCTTGTCGACGTTCGCGAGCAAGCAGAGTGGGATGAGGCTCATATTGATGGTGCAACTTTTTTACCTTTGTCACAACTTGAAGCGCGCTTTAGTGAATTACCAAAAGATAAATCTCTTATACTTCAGTGTCGTTCTGGAAAAAGATCTTTAACTGCTGCAAATTTCTTACAAGAAAACGGCTATGATGATTTAACAAATTTAGAAGGCGGAATTTTAGCCTGGATTGATGAAGGCTTTGACGTCAATGATTAATCTCTTTGAAGATAACCTAGAGCAGACTGCTCACCTACCTCTAATAAGTGAAAACGATTTAAGCGATGAAGACGTGCTTAAAGAGTTGGATGAAATAAAAAAAGAGCTCTCTGATAGAGTTGTTGTTCTAGGTCATCACTATCAACAAGATGATGTTATCCGCTATGCTGATATCACTGGTGATTCTTTAGCTCTTGCCAAGGAAGCGGCTAAACTTTCTAAGCCATACATAATTTTTTGTGGCGTGCATTTTATGGCCGAAACGGCTGACATGCTGACTAAAGATAAAACTGTTATCCTACCTGACCTTAGAGCCGGTTGCTCTATGGCAGACATGGCAAACCGAGATGACATTGATAAGTCTTGGGAATGGATGAAGTCCTGCACCAATGAAAAGATCATTCCTATTACCTATATTAATTGTGCAGCCTCTCTCAAAGCCTTTGTTGGCGATAACGACGGAGCTATTTGCACATCTTCCAATGCTAAAAAAGTTATTACCTGGGCGCTTAACCAAGGCGAGAAATTACTGTTCTTTCCTGATCAGCATCTCGGTAGAAATACATGTTTTGATTTAGGTATCGGTCTTGATGAGATGGTCGTTTATAATCCAAATATGCGCTTTGGAGGATTAACTCCAGAGAAGATCGCAAAAGCAAAAGTTATTCTTTGGTATGGATACTGCTCAGTACACCAAGGCTTTACTAAAGATCAGGTCTTAACTCTTAAAGACAAAGAGCCTGACAGGAAAGTTATTGTCCACCCTGAATGTTCTTTTGATGTGGTTCAGGCCGCCGATGACAATGGCTCAACTGCATATATTATTGAACAAGTTCAAAATTCCTCCCCTGGAAGTAAGTTCGCGATTGGCACTGAAATCAATTTAGTTAAGCGTTTACAGGCTCAAAACCCTGATAAAAGCGTTATTTCACTTTCACCATACCAATGTCTTTGCACAACTATGTACCGCGTAAGACCTCGTTGGCTTCTTGCCAGCTTCCGTGCGATCAAAGAGAATAAGCCTATTAATGTTATTAAGGTTTCTGATGACGTGAGTAGGTCTTCTCTTGTTGCCCTTGAGCGGATGCTATCCATCGTCTAAATGATGAGAGCTCTATGATCTATGCAGATTACAATGGCAGTGCACCTGTTTGTGATGAAGTAAAAAACTATTTGATTTCTAGATTAGAAAATCAAGGACCTTATTCAAACCCCAATGCAATTCATGCTCTGGCACAAAAGTGCAACGGTGCTATGGAAAAGGCTCGTCGCGAGTGCGCTAAAGTTTTAGGCGCAAAACCAGGACAGCTTATTTTTAATTCAGGAGCTACAGAAGGTTTAAGTCATGCCTTCTATCATCTTTTAAGCGATGGTCCTCAAAACAATAAAAAGATCATTGCTATATCGGGCATTGAGCATGCAGCAGTTGTTAACCTAGCTGATCACTATGCAAGTAAAGGTTTTGAAAAGATCGTTTTAAAAACTTTAAATAACGGTCAAGTTGATATTAAGCACCTTGAAAGTTTAATCGCTGAACGTGGACAGGAAATTGCTTTAGTTTGTGCAATGGCCGCTAACAATGAAACAGGGGTTATTCAACCTTACAAGGAATTATCTAAAGCTTGCCAAGAAAATAATACGCCATTTGTCTGCGATACCACTCAATACGTTGGCAAAACTCCTTTCAACTTTATAGAAAGCGGTGCTGACTTTGCTTTTATGTCTGGTCACAAAATTGGAGCAATGCCTGGAACAGGTATCATGATGGTAAAAGATCCGACTGACCTTAAAACTTTAATTATCGGTGGTGGACAAGAACGTGGTCGTCGTGGTGGAACACAAAATTATATTGGAAACGAAACACTTGCGATTGGATTAAATACATTTCAAAACAATATTGAGAGATTAGAGTCCCTTAGAAATAGAAGAGATGCCTTTGAAAAAAGAATGAAAGATAGATTCCCTTCAATCGTCATCCTAGGCGGTGACTCTCCAAGGCTAGCAAGTACATCTTTCTTATCTCTACCAGGTGTTCACGGACAAGCGGTTCAAATTGAACTTGAAAGCAATGGTATTTATGTGACAACTTCATCGGCTTGTTCTGATAATGAACCTGTTACCAGTAAAGTTCTAAAGGCCATGTCAGTTCCTGATGACGTTGGTCGAGGCGCTGTGAGAATAAGTCTTGGAATGTGTTCAGAAGCTCACTGGTATGATCAGATCGGAGATGCTTTAATAAATGCTTATGAAAAACTTTCTAAAATTAGCGCTTATTAGTCTTATTGCTCTTTCTTGCACAAAAACAGAAGTGAGAAAGCAGCGCTATATAGAGCCAGACTGGGCTCCTACTCAATCTAGCAATCAAAAAGTTATTGAAATATTTGCGACTAATAGTTTGGCTGGTGCCTTAACTCCACAGCAAGTTTACTTTTCTCCCGAGGAGATCAGTCCCATAAAGTATGGAGGCGCATCACTGCTCTATGCCTATAACTTAGTATCTAAAGAAAAAACAAAAGATACCCTTTGGCTTGATCTTGGAAATGCATACGATCCACTTAGCGGCCCTGTTCATTTAAAAACGACTGGTCATTTTTTAAAGAAAATGAATTATGATGCCATCGCCTTCACAGAAAAAGAGTTAGCCATCATAGGTACGAAAAATAATGCCGAAAAACTGCCTTTTATAATCTCTAATATGATTGACCTTGCAACAGGTGAAACTTTTTCAAATGAATCTATTAACCCATGGAAAATCATTGAACGAGATGGCGTAAAGATTGGAATTGTCAGCGTAACTAATTATAAGTTCTTAAAAGATAACGAGTCTTCAAGAGTTAAAGGGCTTTTCTTTGAGGACATAGTTCTAAGTATCTTACGAGCTAAGAAACACTTTGCTAAAAACAAAGTTGATTTCAGTATTCTTATGGCCAATATCGACAGTGGTTGCCACTCAGGACATGATAAAGAATTTGCCTGCCCCAACCAAGGTGATGAGCTTAAGAGATTACTTGAAAGGATACCACCTGAAACTATCAATCTAGCTTTTGCTTCGCCTAACAGAATTGCAAACGGAGTGATTAACAATATCCCCGTTGTTTTAGTACCAGGCCAAGGTAAATGGTTATCTCGAGTAAGAGTCATATTAGATAGTAAGGAAGATCTTAAAAATGTCGAGATTCTTGATCCCATTAGAGTTTGTGACAAAGTATTTCACGATACAAATGATTGCCACTTTCCCTTATCAGGCGAAGAGGACGAGAGTAAGCGTATTTCGTTGCTCAAAAAATCAATTAATGAAATTAAGCCGGCTAAATTTTGGGGGCATGAAATCATTGAGAACATTGAAATTGAAGAAGCTTTTAAAGCTATTCGCACACAAGGTACTCAAGTTCCTTAGAGCAAACCGATTTAAGTTCGCCTTCGCACCACACAGCTTTTGATTCATCTTTGCAATGATTATCATTTTTTATTCTATCAATTCCTAAAAAGCAGCCTGGTTGATTTTTTTGTCCACAAAGAGAGTTATCCAGACAGACTTTTTTTATACCATCTGTGGAAACAACTCTCATAAACCCTTTAGGACAACGCTCACAATCATCTTCACATTGCATCCCTAGATCT
>CAXBMT010000143.1:0-7045 GCA_963976925.1 uncultured Bdellovibrionales bacterium | reverse complement strand
CAAAGTGAGAACACTCTTTCCGAACTTGTGGATAAAGTTACATCAAAGGGCGGAGTAACCATTGAGGCTGTTAAGTCTTACCAAGCAGATAAGTTGGATCAAATAACTTCAAAAGCTTTAGATGCAGCTTTCAAGCGCTCTGAAGAGATGAGAAGAGATAGCTTGTAGATTATTTGAGATTATTTTATAGCTAGAAAGTATGCAAATTAAAATTTCTTCTATCTTCCCACGTTTTGATAATTTGAAAAATCGTTAACCAAATCTGAAATACCAGAAAAACTAAAGTCTTTCATTCTTGCACTAAATCTAGTGTTATCGACGACAGTATTGCTTGTATTATCTTCTTCTGGAGCTTGCCCAATGGTTGCAGCGATTGCATTTATATCTGTAAACTGTGTACGTTCATCTAGTGTATTCAGGTTTAGCTGTGTGGTTAAGGCAAATGATAACTCTTCAGCTGCCTTTGCATAAAAAGTCTTAAAACATTCCTCTTTTATTCCATAAGTTGCATTATCATCGTCACAATCTAAACCCTCTGGAAGAGCATAAGTTACTTCATGATTGCCAAGTTGTTTTCCTGAAATACTGTTTAATACATTCCCTGATAGCCTAAGCTTCCACTGTCCAAGTATTTTAACAGGAAAAACATTTAAGTTTAGCATCAGTCCATGTTCGTTATTTCTTGCCTCAGTAATTATATGGGCTTGTCCGCCGCCCGTATTAGCATTAGAGACCGAGAAGTCTTCATTTAATCTCTTTCTCATTTCTGTTGCGACTTGCGTGCTAACGAATTGCATTTCAGAACTATCACTCGAGATACTCCAGCATGAATGATCATCCGTTCTAAAGTTTTGACATTTATCATTTGAAAGGGATTGTTCGTTATAAATACCTAAATCATATTGACCGGCGAAACTTAAACTGCAAGTTATGCTTGCAGCAATCATTAAAGTAAAAGTTCTTAAAGCTAAAGAAATTTTCATTATATTATTAAAACACATACTTACTACTTCATAGACTCTAAATGCTTAGTTTATTTAAGTTACTGTAAATACGAGGGTAAATCCTCGTACCTTGTATATTATTGCCCAACAATATTAGGCATATTTGTAGATGAATTAACGATGGATGAAGTCTAACTAAATGCTAACAAGCCCAGATATAAATCTGGGCTTTAATGGAATTACTCAATATTATTTTACTTCGATTAAAACTTCGTTTCTTCTAAAGAGCGGAGGAGTTGAAGGAGCGTTATATCCTGCATACAGAGCCTCAGAGATAACCTCTAAGGCCTGAGAATCAAGCCAAGCTCTTTATAAAGATTGGGTTTCCTATATTGTTACGACCACCACTGAGTCAAGATTCGAAAAGAATCCATTACTTTTTTTGGTCTTCTTCCCAATGATCCTGAGTGGAATGGAGTTGTCGTTGCTGGTGGACTTTATAATGCTTCGTCTGCGCAAATGAGTAAGGTATGGCGAGCGATAGCGAAAAATTCCAAACCATTCAAAGATCTTTTTGCGGATAAAGAGTTTAGAAAGAGTTTTAAAACTTCCTTCAATCCAATGGAGAAAGCGAAAAGGTGTCCTCGAGGGTTTGATGAGAGTCATGCCGATATCGAATGGCTCAAACTTAAAACATTTTTTGTGAGCAAATCCCTTAATGATAAACAATTTACTTCATCTAAGTTGGCCATCAATGTTGCCAACGACTTTAAACAATTACTAAGACTCAATAAGTTGCTTCAGGATGCGATTGATGGGAATTGGTAGATTGTAATCAATCAAAATTTTAGACAAAAAAAAGCCCAGAAATAAATCCGGGCTTTTTTAAATTCAAATGGCGGGAGCGATGGGACTTGAACCCACGACCTTCGCCGTGACAGGGCGACATTGTAACCAACTCAACTACGCCCCCGCATCAATTGAATGGATGAAAATATAAGGGTTGAAAGCGGTTTGGTCAAGCCGAAAAAGAGGCATTTATACTATTTTTAGCCCTGTTTACGGGTTCTTACGAACTAATCCTAAGGCCAGGCGCACCAATTCGTCCTCTAGGGCAGGATCATCAATCTTATACTTAGTATGAAATAAGACAGAAACTGAGTTGGCCCTAATCGACTGGATCAGCACAAAGAGCATCATATTCATATTATCGTCGCGGATTTCGTCCTTAAAGGGCGTATAGAACTCCTTAACTTTCTCAATCATACGATCGTCCATCTTCTGTAAAAGCTTAATGCGCTCAGGACGATAAAGTGTAGTAACGAAGATCTTTGCTAAGCGTGAGTTTTTACGATTACTTTCAAGTAGGGCATGAATAATCGTTCTTGTGGTTAATTCTAAGTTGAGATTTTCTTTTGAAATAGAAGCCAGTGTTTCTTCAATAATCTTAAGATGCCCTTCGATAAATCGCTCCATCAGAGTTCCAAAGATTGAGTCTTTATTTGGAAAGTATTGATATAGAGACCCGATACTAACACCTGCAACATCTGCGATATGATTCGTCGATACATCACCGCTTTTATCTAAAAGCTGAGTAGTTGCTTTAAGGATTGCCTCAACGGTAACTCTTGCACGTTCTTGAAGCGGCTTTTTTCGGGTACTTACAGCAGTTTTTTTCTTGGCCATGGGATTTTCCTAAAAGCGAGTACAAAAGTGAGTAATTACTCATATAATTGTAACATAGATTCTTTGGCGTCAAGCTAAACCAATGTTGGAGATATAATGGAAACGATGAACCAAATTTTGAAAGTCCCTCAAGCTTTTGTGAACTCACCAGGACCAAGAGGCTTAGAACTATTAAAAATTGGCATGAAGTTTCAAAACGATGCTCTTAACGCCCAGTCAGGACTATTTAAAACCTATGGGGACTTCGTTGTTTGTCCTTGGCCTAATCGTTTTAGTGTTTTTGTTTTCTCTCCAACAGGTGCAAGACATATTTTAAAGGATAATCAAAACAATTTTATCAAAGGCAGAGAATATAGTGAGATGAAGCCAATTCTTGGCGATGGACTACTGACGAGTGAAGGAGATCTTTGGCGCAGACAGCGACGAACGATGGCTAAAGAGTTTCATCAATCTAGACTCGATATTTATCAGTCAACGATTGAAGAGGAAGCTTGTGAACTTGTTAAGAGTTGGAATGACCAATCTATAATAGATGTAACAGATGGCTTAACTGATTTTACATTCAAAGTCGCTGGTCGCATCTTTTTTGGCAACGACTTGGCTTCAGATAGTAAGGCAACCAAAGTTGCTCTTGATATTGAAACTCATCGAGCCAATAAGCGTATGCGAAGAGCCTTTAATCTACCTCGAAAATTTCCGACTCCTGAAAATATTAAAGGCGAAAAAGCCGTTAAGCTTTTAAACGGCGTGGTTGATAAGGTTCTCACAAAAGGAATTGCTGAAGATAATATCCTCGCTAGGCTTTCAAGTTTTAGAGACGCCGAGGGAGCTCCAATGAAGCCATCTCTAATAAGAGATGAAGTCATGAGCTTACTTTTAGCTGGTCACGAAACAACAAGCACTGGCCTCATGTGGACTCTTTATTTATTAGCGCAAAATCCAAAGTGGCAAGATGCTATTAGGGAAGATCAATCAGGGCTAGTGGCAAAGGCTTGCTTTCTTGAGGCGCTTAGGATTTATCCTCCCATTCCTGTGATCGCTAGGATTTCGATTAAAGATGATATTATTGACGGTCACCATATTCCTGCAAATACATCTTTGGTTTTAACCCAGTGGGTAACTCATCGAGATGAACGTAATTGGCGTGATCCTCTATCTTTCAAACCCGAGCGATTTATCGATTGTAACTTAAAGTACGCTCAAGACGGAACCTTCTTTCCATTTGCCCTTGGCGCAAGAGCCTGTATTGGAGAGGCTATGGCCATGCTAGAAGCACAAATCGCTTTGCAAGTATTACTAGAGAAGTTTAGTTTTGAACTTTGCTCAGGTTTTATTCCTAAGCCAAACCATCACGTCACACTGCGCTCAGAAAATGGAATGATGCTTAAGCTAAATAAAAGGTATTAATTTTGTCTTAGAACTCATTTTCAATATAGAATGTGCCAGAGGTAAATATGTCAAAGAAAGTATTTATAACTGGTGGTACGACTGGGATAGGCTGGGAGCTTGCTAAGACCTATGCTAAAGATGGAAATGATGTAGGCGTCTGCGGCCGCGATCTTTCTAAGCTTCCTGAAAACTACTCCAAAGATTTTCCAACCATCAAAGCTTATAAAGTTGATGTCACAGATTCAAAAGCATTGATCGCTGCTGTTGATGAATTTTCTCCTTCTGGTCTTGATATTATTATTGCTAATGCTGGTATCGGGGTTGGAAGTAAAAAGAGAATTCCTGACTTTGAATCACAAAGAAAAGTTTTTGATATCAATGTTGGCGGCGTGATTAATGCCTTTGAAGCAGCTTTTGAAAAAATGATGAATAAAAATAGCGGTCACTTGGTCGCCGTGGCATCTGTCGCCGGATTTGTTGGCCTTCCAGGTAATGGAGCCTATAGTGGTAGCAAGGCTGCTGTCATCAAGCTATGTGAGTCCATGCAGATTGATACACAGGGAACAGGACTAAATGTTACTTGTATTTGTCCTGGCTTCATCGATACACCATTAACGAAAAAAAATGATCACCCAATGCCTTTTCTTATGCCAGTTGAAAGGGGAGCTTCACTTATTAAGTCAGCTATTGAAAATAAAGAGAAGCTATTCCTATTTCCATGGCAAATGAAACTTGTGATAACCATTCTTGATAAGTTACCAAGAAGTGTTTATCGTTTAATAATGTCTTTTAAATTTGCTAATTATAGTAAGGAGTAATGATGAAGGTCGCTGTTCTATTTCTTGTTATTTTTTCAATAGTTAGTTGTCAAAAAGAATATTCATCTAAGACATCTGTCTCTGTAAGCACAGGTACCAGTGTTGATGATCAGACTTTAAACCTTGAAGAAGACGAAGCATGTGATACGCCTGAACTGACAGAAGATAAAATTGTTGAACAAGCGATGAAACCTGCTAAGGCTAACGACTCTGGAGCGCTTCAAGGTGCAACTGATTGTGAAGTTGATTAGTCAAAAGCTCTAAGCAGTACTGAGAAGACATTATTTAAGAATTTTGAAACTTTATGTGAAAGATGATCATCACCAACTTTCGCTTCAAAGTTTTCTACATCTAACTCATAAGTGATATCTGCATTTTCCCAATCTCTTGTGAAGGAGTCTGCTAATTCGGCACTCATTGCAGTGTTGAGTTGTACTCCGAAAGATACAGGTGATCTTCTCTCAAAGCTTCCCATAAAGGGGCCTGTACCAATGAAAACAGATTTCTTATCTCTAATCATAAGATTTCTATGATTGATGGCATGAAACTGTGAGATTTGTGCTTCTGAGTCTACTTCTTCCCAAAATAGACTCTTTCTAGCTTTTAGCTCAATACCGTATTGCTTCATCTCTCTAAGAAAGATTGCATTAGGTAAGCCATTCATCTCAAGGTCTAGATTAGTATCTAGTAAAACCTGCACTTTTAAATCAGGATTTTTAATTTTCAACTTGATAATAGTATCGACGATGGCACGATCATAAAGCATGTACTGATCGATGAGTATTTCTTCTTGAGTTCCCATAAGAAACTTCACCGCTAGCGCTCTATCATCTCTTGCAGCTAATCTGGCCGAATCAACAGTGAGATTAACACTCTCTTGTCCATGCTCAGGGTAGTGAGTTCTTGATGGAAAATAGGTCGATAGATCTGTGTAGGCAGGAATAAGCTGTTTTAAGTTTTCATTTAGAAGTTGTGGTAGAAGACCAGCTGCAGGGCCTTGAACTACAAGTGACTGTTCAAAGGAATAGGCATGTGGATGATCAATAAAACGTCTTGATGAGATAAACGCCTGAGGAGTGGTGCTTGCACTGTCAGTAACGGCAAGTAAGCCTAGACCATGTTGAGTTCCATATTTTGAATCTGGTGTAGGGATAAATGTTTGCCACGAAAGTGGCCCATCTCGAACAGTTTCATTAGGTATAACCATAACTGCAAAGCGGGCTTTATAAGTGTTTGCGAGGCTTAATAGGCGAGGAGAGATTGAGCCTAATCCAATATAGACAACTTTCCACTCGATAACTTTCTCTAGTTTTTCACTAAGGGCTTTAATAACAGTATCTTCAGATACACCACTCATCTCTGGTGAAACTAAAATAAGGTTCTCTTTTGAAGATTGAATCATCTCAAAGAATGACTTAACCAGAGTTTCTTGTGAAAGTTTCTCAGCCATTTCCATTCGAGCTGGATCCTCAGTCGGTAAATCTTTGAGCTCTTTAAGTTTTTTAGCTTTTGCTAAGCTTCGATCGTTTTTAAAAAATAAAGAAACAATATTTCCAGGAATATCTCCAACCGGCTCTGGCAGAAGGGCACTCTTAAGGCCAATCTCAACATCAAGGCGATCAGCAATGATAGATGTAGACTCAATAGCTTCAATCACTGCTTGTGCTGAGCCAATTTGGCTAATGAGGCTTGCTCTACGTTGAATTAACTCAATCATAAAACGTGTAGAGGTCTCATCCCAAGTTTCAAGATTACTCCATTTACTTAGAAGAGTTATTGCACGTTCTTTTGATTCTTCTGAACTATTAAATTTCTCTGCTCTTTGCTTTACGACTAAAAAACGATTGAGCATAAGGTATGAAAGAGCTTCTTCAAGCTTTTCTTCATCCTTTTTTATAAAGATATGATAAGCAATACTATCGACAAATGGAGAAGGGACAATTTTATCAAGTCTTAAGAGTAGGGTTTGATTTATCTCTGACGATTGATTAACAATCTCACGCTTAAGATCACTAGATTTATGATTAATAAATCGCTTTGTTTGTTGGCGGTATGTCTTATACAGATATAGTTTCTCATTGACATCTACTTGAAATGCTTGAGCTGTGATGCTGAAAGATATGATGAACCCTAAAAGAACCTTTTTCATCGTCCAGCTCCTAGGTTTTTAAAAGCGGGATGAAAACGACCAAGAGATAGTGACTTGCT
>CAXBMT010000142.1:0-7055 GCA_963976925.1 uncultured Bdellovibrionales bacterium | reverse complement strand
GCTATGTCGAGCGAGAAAGAAGTTTATCGAGGAAAATTCCTTAACGTGTTTGAGAGAGTTATTGATAATGACGTCTACGAGATAGCGAAGCTTCGAAGTGCAGTTATCATCTTTGCCAAAAACTCTGAGGGTAAACTTTTATTCGTAAAAGAATACAGGCCTCATGAAGAACCTAAAATCAGGCTAAAGCCTGTAACGGGTTTTATTGATGACGGTGATGAATGGCTAGATACTGCTCATAGAGAGCTAAGAGAAGAAGCGGGTTTAGTAGCTAAAGACATCAAGCTTATTCGCCATATTCCTGTGTCTGGTTCAGTTCAAACCGATAAATACTTTGTCCTAGCGACCCAATTGTCTAAAGACCCTCAGCCGCTTGCCAATCCTGATGGTGACGTGATCAAGGAAATTATGTATTTAGATATTAAAGAAGCAATCAACTTAACCGTTTCTGGTGAGATGACACTTACCTTTGATTCGCTTGGCTTGTTCTTAATAAAGGAGCTCGATTTATGAATGCAAAAATGATCGTTATTCTCATGATGGTAGTTTTAGCAGGACTGTTTATCTGGAGTAAATTCTATCGCAAGAAAGAAGTGTCGATTACGAAGTTAGAAATTGAGTCATTTGAAGCAACTAAGCGCTGGCTTGCAAACAAAACTCCTGAAGCAAAGAACGAAGCAATTGAAAAAAACATGGCTCTTTCAATCGCTCAAGGTGTTTCACCGGATCAAGCAAAACTCAAGGCCGAAAAACAGCTAACAACCTTGAGTGTATGAAGACTAAGCTCATCGCCTTTATTGTTCACTTATTAGTTAGGCTATTAGGTTTAACGTATCGCTTTGAACATAAAACCAATAAAGAAGTTGAAGAGGCTAAAAGCTCACAGTCTAAAAAGTCATACCTATATGCCATATGGCACCAAAATATTGTCGCATCAATTTTATCCCATATGGGAAAGCCTCATGTCTGTATTGTGAGTGCATCCAAGGATGGTGAACTTGTAGCAGTAACGCTAAAGCTACTTGGTCATAAAAGTGCACGCGGTAGTTCCTCTAAGGGAGGACAAAAAGCGATGCAAGAAATGGTGAGAATCGTCAAGGCCGGAACCCCTGGCGCTATTTCCGTTGATGGCCCAAGAGGTCCTGCCAAAGTTCCGAAGAAAGGAATCTTTGAAGTTGCAAAGTTAACTGGTGTTCCGATTATTCCATTGGTTCCCATTCCATTAAGTTTTTGGAGTTTTAGTAAGAGTTGGGACCAGTTCAGATTACCTAAGCCATTTTCCAAAATTATTGTTCATTATGGTCGACCAATTTATATAGACGAAAAGATTCAACCATCTGACTATGTGCGCTTAAGTGAAGAACTTACCGCACAATTAAATAATGTCGAAGTCGCTGCTATGCGAGAACTTCAACGAAATTAATAACTTCCCTTAAAATAGCGAGAAATAGTGCTTTTAAGCCATTTTGGGTGTTGAAAGTTAGTTGGAAATCACTAGAATAAACCTACTCAAACATGTTCAATGCCTAATCTAGGAGAAAATGATGGCCGAAAAAGAAATGTTATTAGTTGGTTCAAAAACTAAAGATGCAATCAAAGGCACAGGCCTTAACGTTGCCTCAGACGCACTTGATAAGCTTAATGAAGTTGTTCATCAATTAGTTAAAGATGCACAAGCTCGTTGCGAAGCTAATGGTCGTAAAACTGTTCGTGCAAGCGATTTTTAATTTCTATAAGGCGAAGAAGAGTAAATCTTCTTCGCAATTTTTATGAAAAAAACATTACTACTCCTTTCTCTCTCTACTCTTATTTCCTGCCAAGGAACTCCTCCTAAAAATCTAGGTGTTAGCGAAGGCAAACTGCTGGCTTGCCCAGATAAACCAAATTGTGTGGTGAGCTTTGACTACGAAAGTAGCGATAACTTTTTAGAGCCAATAAAAAGTGAAGAAGATCCTAAGCGTATTAAGGATAAGATTTTAGGAATAGTTTCAAAGAATAGTTCGGCTAAAATAGTTGAGCAAAAAGATGATTATCTAAGAGCAGAATACACTTCAGGCATTTTTAAGTTTGTTGATGATGTTGAATTTTGGTTCGGTGAGCCTGGATTAGTACATTTTAGATCTGCCTCCAGACTGGGTTACAGTGACTTAGGTGTTAACAAAGATAGAATTGAAGCTATCAGGTTTAAATTTCATCAAAATGATTTTTAAATAACCGATAAGTGAGTATGAAGCTAAGCCTCGTCATATTCATTCTTCTGCTTTCGGCCTGTACCCAATTCAAAGAGCGAAAGCCTGCAAGCACAAACAAGAATATTTTAATTATTGGCGATTCCCATATGGCAGGTCCTTTTGGACAATATCTTCATCAATCAGTGGCTACAAATACTGGTGTGAATGTTTTGACCTACGGACACTCCTCCTCTGCACCACTTCATTGGTTAAGTGATACTAGACATAAATTAAGTGGTGGTGTCTTTCATCAACTAAGTGCTAACCGTACTATTAATCCAAACGAAATTTTAAAGTTTAGAAATCCCAATCCAACCGACTGGCGTGAAAGAGTTGAAGTGCCTTCCTTTAGATCAATAACTGAAAATGTAAACCTTCATCAACAATGGGAAGCAAATGGTTTTACAGATACGCGATATGATATTGTTGTAATTGAATTAGGCGCAAATGATAGAAGAGCAATCGTTACTAACGAAACAGTAAATCAAAATGCATTTGATCAACGCTTATTACTAGCAAAAGAGCTTGCTGAACTAGCGACTCAAAATGGAGCTCAGTGCCTATGGGTTGGCCCTCCACATGGAAGAACGAAGACGGACTTTGAGCAAGAGACACTCTATAAGATGCTTGAAGAAGCTATCAATCAAACCAGCTGCAAATTAATTTCAAGCAATCACTACAAAGCTATGGGATGCGATGGTGTCCATTTTAATTGTCGAGAAGAAATGGATAATGCAAAAAAATGGGCGGCTGAAATTTCTAAAACAATAAAAGATAATTTCTCACTTAATTAATCGAACGACAGCTTCGTCTAAAAACTCATCTTTATAATCTATATAGCTCTTGAAATGATTACCATAACCGTCTAGTTCCTTATCCGTGAGAGGTCTTGCGACCTTGGCAGGTGAACCCATGATCATAGATTTTGCAGGATAAGTTTTACCCGGCGGAACTACAGATCCAGCAGCAACGACACAATTATTACCAATAACAGCGCCATCAAGAATGATTGAACCCATTCCAATTAAACAGTTGTCTCCGATTGTGCAGGCGTGAATAATGGCACCGTGACCGACACTGACACCTTTACCAATAATCAAAGGAATCTCTTCAACTACATGAAGCATCGTGAGATCTTGAATATTAGTTCCTTCACCGATGCGAATATCATTAACATCACCACGAGCAACCACTTGGTGCCACAGATTAACATTTTTATCGAGATAGACTCTGCCTATAACGTCGGCAGATGGAGCAATATAAACACCTTCACCAATTTGCGGCGAAAACTCTTTATAGCTATATAATGACATTTATTTTTTTGCCCAAGGAAGCTTAGAAATATATGCAGCGAGATCTTTAATATCTTGTGCAGACAAGTTACGAATATAAGGCATCATCACCTTGTTAACACGCTCACCTGTTTGCATAGCAACGACTTGCTTTTCCAAGTACCAATCAAACTGTCCGCCGATAGCTGGAGCGTTTTGCGACTTCTTACCTTCACCGGCTTTACCGTGACAGACTATACATTTTCCATAAAGAGAATGACCGCTTTCAAGTTGAGGAGTATCAAGAACTACAAGTGGTCCTTCTTCAACTGGCTCTTCTTCTTCAGTGGCTTTTTTCATTGCTGCAATTTTTGCGTCTTCCAATTCTTGAATAGTCGCAAGTTTTTCTTCATGTGACTTTTTCACTTCTTCGTAAGTAAAAGGTTTGTTATCAACCGTAAGACTTTTAAATGAGCCAAGTGACATCACTAAAACAACAGCAACTAAAAATGAAATAAATAGCACTAACCGAGTCATGGTCACTCCGAAGGCGTAATAAGTGGTCTAAGTACCCAGAAGTATAGGGCGTCCTTTAGATATTGGCAACTATAGTCATCGACTACTTAAGGCTTATCAAAGACTTTTCTAAGTCCGCTAGGTTATCTACGAATTGTAAAAGAGCTGCATGCTGAGCGCTAATGAAGCCTTCTTGCTGGGCGCGATTAATATGCTCACGCAAAAAATCATAGAAGCCATTTTGATTCAATATAAACACAGGCTTAGAGTGTAATTTAAGTTGTGCCCAGGTTAAAATCTCAAAACATTCATCCAAAGTTCCAAAGCCACCCGGCAAAACAATAAAAGCACTTGATCGAAGATACATAATCTCTTTTCTTTTGTGCATAGTATCAACAACTATCAAGTCAGTTAAATTTTTATGGGCAACTTCCCACTCAACAAGTGACTTAGGTATAACACCGAGCACCTGACGACCTCTGGCCAAACAAGCATCAGCTAACGATCCCATCACACCAACCGATGCTCCACCATAGACTAAGTCTATTTCTTGATCCTTAAAGATTTGCGCTAAATCTTGTGCAACTTTTAAATAAGAGTCTGACTTTCCTTTTGCTGAACCACAAAATACTGCAACGTTCATCTTGATAACTCCTCTAAATCTACTAGGCTAACTTTTGATTCAATCCCTGGTTTTAGATAAAAGAGATATTCTTGGTTGCCTGTTTTTCCAACTACCGAACATTTTGTAGCTGCAACTAGACCAAAATTATTCTTCTTCCCTGCTTCGAAGATCTTAAAAAGTGCCTCTAGTCTGTATTGGGGCGACTTAACAATGCCATTTTTATCTATTCCATTTCTTCCAACCTCAAACTGAGGTTTTACTAAAGTGACAATTTCACCATCATCATTAATTAATTCAGACATGTTTGGAAGCACTAGCTCTAAACTTATAAATGATAGATCCGCCACGATGAGATCTAGCTTATCATCTAGCTCATGAACATTTCTTATATTGGTTTTAGACATTTCTATAACTCTAGCGTCATCTTTCAATCGTGGATCTAATTGATCGCTCCCAACATCGATAGAGAAGACTTTTCTAGCGCCTCTTTCAAGCAGGACTTGCGTAAAGCCACCTGTAGAAGCACCTATATCTGCACAAACTTTATCACTCACTAGAATTTTAAACTTTTCAATCGCATCTAAAAGCTTAAGAGCTCCACGACCGACGTAATGTGTTTGCGCTCTAACTTCAAGAGCTTCACCTAGAGTTAAATATGAAGGCTTAGTAATTCTAACACCAGCCTCATAGACTGCGCCGGTTTTGATAAAATCTAAAGCCTGTGACCTTGTCGAAGCAAGACCTAGGCGTACTAAAACTTTATCTAAGCGATCTTTCATTTAAATTCAGGCTTAAGAAAAACTTCAATGAGCTGACCAATATTATCTTTAATTTCGAAAGTTAACTCTTCTCCAGCTTCTACGTTCGAACCATTTCCGATAGTAGCCAGTTCTTTGCCCAGATCAGAAAAAACTTTACCAGTGACGGAGACTTTGGAACTTGGCCCATAAACACTAGGGTCCTTAGGAAAGTCGACAACAAGGAGAACTTCTACACCTTCTCGCATTTTAATCAGGAACTCTTTTTGCGGTGGAACTTCTTCCTTTGAATGGAACTCGCTCAAAAGAGTGATGCCCTTATCAATACCCTTGTGGTGCAAGATGCTTACATTCAACAAAAGACGCGCCTCAGCAGCGAAGCTCATTAACATTAATAAAGAAATAGTAGAGATAAGTGATTTCACGTTGATTATGATACCCTCCTATCTATCAATGACCAAGAATACATTCAAAACAAATATAAAAACTTTATCAGGATTAGCGGTCCTCATCTTTATCAGTCCGATATTTTTCATCAAACTTCCCGAATCAAATCACGCCAGTACTTTACCTGTAGATAAGATTTTTCACTTTATTTTTCACAGTTTATTTAGTGTTTGGTTTATTTTTTCAAAACTAAAATCAAGTTCCACTTTTCTACTCATGTTCAGCTATGGAATTACTGTAGAGCTTCTTCAAAGCCTCACCGATCATCGAAGTTTTGAGCTTTTGGATATTGCTGCCAATAGCCTAGGCATCATTTTGGTTTTATCTATTTTTGAGTTAAAAAATCGCTTAGGCTAATGTCACCAATATAAGTATTTTGAACTGGACCTGCTAGCCAACACTTACCGTCTATAAAATTAACCTCTAATAGACCACCACGAGCATTAATCTTTATCTTTTTTAGTCCTAACTTTTTATTCATAAACCTTGCAGCTGCCACTGCTCCAGTTCCGCAAGCCAACGTCTCAGCCTCAACTCCCCTTTCAAATGTTCGAAGGTTTATTTCATTAGTGTTAACTAATTGAATAAAGTTAATATTACAGCCTTTAGAGAAACGCTTATCCGCTCTTAAGTTTGGTGCATCTGCCATCCAACGGAAGTCTTCCAAGTCATCTTCTTTATTCAGCAATACAACTGTATGTGGAACCCCTGTATTCATGTAGATTGACTCTAAATGAGGATAAAAATCATTCGTTTTTATCATTTCTTCATCGCTAAGCTCATCCATGGATACTTCAGCCTTACCTTCACTGATATATTTGGCTTGATATATTGAGCCCTTATTGGTGACAAATTCCATTTGAGTTTTTTTTGTCTGTAAGTAATACCAATGAGCACAAGACCTTGCGCCATTGCCACACATCTCAACTTCGCCACCATCGGCATTAAAATATGTCATTTTGAAGTCTAGGGATTCAGTGCTTTGATCGACAATCAAAAGTCCATCAGCCCCTATACCAAAGCGGCGATCACATAATTTTGCTATATCTATAAGGTCTAGGTTGCTTGGCCTGTGATCCAAAAGAATAAAATCATTTCCAGCTGCGCAATATTTCCAGAACTTCATGACGGTCTGCCCCTTTAGTCGATCGTAACACCACGATATAACTTTCATCCAAGTTCAGCTATATTCTATCCAGTTTAAGTA
>CAXBMT010000141.1:0-7067 GCA_963976925.1 uncultured Bdellovibrionales bacterium | reverse complement strand
CTGTAGCTGGTTGGGTTTGGACTCTTGCGTTCAAACAGATCAGCTTCAGGATATCTCTCATATTTATTTTGAAATTCTTTCATATATGCTTTGGCCGTTTTTCTTACTTGGCCCGCTTGCATAATGTATTGTTCACGCCAAAAGGACTTCTTTTTGTGTCTTAAAGCAAGTCTTGTAAGCCATGCATGTTTAATTCGATCATTTGTTACAGTGATCATTGTTTTAAGCTCGTCACTCTTGATACAGGCAGGATCTGGAAGCTCAGACAAGGCTAACTCAAGTTTTGAGAGCTCCTCTTCAAGTAAGTTTTTATCTTTTGAAAGTTCTTTGACTGTGTTTCTCTCATGGATTCTGTGACTTTTACTGAATTCATCTTGTAGGTTTGGAAACGACAACACTGATATTAACTGGTTCTTTTTAAAGTGCTTAGTTTGAAAATCAAGTATATCTCTCCAGCAGCTCTGAGTGTCTTCACCTAAAAGCTTTAAGCCGGCCATAGGATCAAATTTATGATTTTTATTTGCTAGAAGGGCAACGTTCCAGTCAATAAGCCAATACCCAACCTCATGTCCGGTAGTGAAGTTAAAATGTCCTTCAATATTACGCTCTGATAGTTTTTCCATATCATCAGCTCTTGCGACGAGATAATCAGTTAAGAATAATGGAACGTCCATATCCATTAGAATCCAGTAGCTTGTCTCTGGGTAATACCATGTTGGTCTGATATTATTTTGCTCAAGGGTAAACTCACGCATGAGTGAGAAATCCTCATTGCCATACATAGGAACTTTTTCATCCCATAGCCCATAAAACATAACGGTGTGAGGTAATACTCCAACTTCAGGATGACTGTATTGCGGCAAGAAATTAAAGTTGCCGTACACGTCACTATATTGATTAGTAGAGACGTGAATTTTAATCATCATTTTCTTATTGTCTTCGTTCAATGTAGTTCGAGCTGCTTCGATCCACTCTAGTGCTCTTTCATAATTGACTGATGTAAATTCGCTAGTTCCTGCTTCCATGGTTAAGAAATCAAAGTTAACGGCATTCATTAACTTTCTTAGATTTTTCTTTAACTTTTTCTCTGATCCTATTCCACTAATAGCTGAGCCGAGTGAAATGAGTTTATAACTATTTTGTTGTTGAAGAGCTGCACCAATAGAGACACCAACATTGATTCCAAGATTTTGAGCTAACTTGAATGGAGCTTTCAGTCTTCTTGCGATATCGCTTAGCTCATCTCTTAAAAGATTTAGATCAAAAACATTTTGACCATTTCTTGCAAGCCATCTGACGAGCTGAAAAGCGATAAGTGGCTTTTCCATTAAAAAACCATGGACCCATTCATTTGAATGAAGTGTATGTAAGTGAAAGCCTCGGTGCTTGAAGCTGGGTACCCAGGTGAACTGTGTGCCACATTTTTCTAATACTTCTTTTTTACTTGGAGAGACTTGCATTCTAGGGTGTGGAAATAAAAAGCCTAATTCCTGAAGGCCCTGATAAGCAGTCGCTGACCATTCATGCTTTTGTGCATTTACTTCGATAACAACTTTGTCGTTATTGCAGACTATTACTCCAGAATTCGCATTCTCATTAAAAGTAACTTTATAGGAAACGAAGTCATTTGGAAGTTTAGCTTCTTTTAAAATCTGCTCTAAATCATTATTCACTTCTTTAAAGTCAGCCACTCTTGGGAGAACTCCAAGTGGTACTTTATTAAGTGCTTGAGCATTATTATTTAAAATTAGGGTAACGATGAGGATTGAAAAGAGTTTCAACATTTGACCTACTTCCATGTGGTTAGATCAAAAATTCTATCTAAGTTGAAACACAAAAACAACAAAGCCTCACGTTTAGTGAGGCGATGCATTAAGCTTATGAAATTAAATATTATGCTTGAGCTGTTGTCTCTTGAGATTCATCTGTTGATGATTCTTCTTCAACTGCCTCAGGAGCTTTAGGTGCAGGAACTTTAATGATTCCCTCATCTAAAAGGATTTTAATTTTTTCATTACCGTTGATCCACTTGCCATTGGCACCTAAGACACCATAACGACCAGAACGTTTTTTAATTACGGTATAAGTTTTCGTTTTTTTCACGATTTCCATTAATCCTCCATTACTGGAATTGATGATGCCATAAAATCCAGTGAAATCAACTAGTATTCTCAATGTTTTAACTAATCATGAATCTTGCCGCTAGCATTGCGATAAAAGCGCATAGATAAAATCCAATGCCGCGTATGGCTATCCACCACCAATTACTTAGTTTGAATGCAGCATATGTCGTTATGGCCGCGTGAAAGAGCATTCCAATGCCTGCAGTCAAAGTTGTTAGTGCAACAAATTCTAAATAAGAAGGATTTTGGATATTCTGTCTGATTTCAATTGGCAACATTGCGCCATACTTATTTATCATCATGACAAAGACTGGTTCACCCACAATCCATGAAATAATGAGCCAAAGCCCAAGACTGAGTGAGATTATGCTTGGCTGAATTTTAAATAATATGGGGGATTTTTTTTTCCAGGCTAAGCCGCCCAAAATAATAATAAGCAAAAGGGATACGATACTTATTTGGTCAAGCTCGCCGAAAGTGACCCAGGTCCAAATACACTCAATAATGGCTAGAACGAGGGCAGAAATCAGGCCAGCTTTTAGTCCAAAAAAAGTGTCGGCCACAGCAAAAGCTAGTAATGGCAAGATTCCAATAATCCATGAAGAAGTGCTCATTTCAATAGTTTAGGCTGTCAGGCTTAAAGGTCAAGATTACGCCTAAAATAGCCGATAATCTCTTATGAAATTAATGCTTTATTGGCTTTTATCCATTTGTCTTTTATCAAACCATCTCTACGCTAGCTGCTTTGATATTTTTAATCGACTAAAAATCAGAAAGTCTGTTACCAGCAAGGTCTTAGTTGAAAATGAAGACCGTTTTATGCAACGTCTTAACAAGATTGAAGAAAGTGGTTCTTGGCTCAGACGTCTTAGAAAAAATAAAAGTCCTGCCATTCATTCAAAAATGCAAAGACAGCTAGTAAAGCTGGATTCCTATTTATTTGTTGGTGATTATGCCACGGCTCACCGCGAACTTAGGCCAATGTTTAGAGAAGTCGAATTTTCAGCGCTTGCAATTAAAGCTCTGGATAATCAACTTGAACAAGTGAGAAGTCTTAATGTTCGCTCCATCGATCAGGCTAAGACAATATTAAGCTCTAAGGATATTGCGACTAGATTTTGGCTTGATGAAGCTTTAGCTAAAGCGAACTCCTTAGATAATGTTATTGATGAATTAACTTACGTCCGTGCCACTTATGAATCTAAGCTTGGTAAAAAGTTCCAAGAGTATCTGCTGGCGAAAGAACATCTTGAATCCCTGCTTGAGCCAGGTGCGTGTTCTACTCAATGTGCTGATAATGTTGAACGTTTATTAGGCTCACTAGGCGTAAAATATGAATCTGACAGAGTAAGGTTTAAATCCTTTCTTGAAATTGGAGATGATCTTTCAAGTGATAGCATTCGTGAGCTTATAGACTCTCATCGTGTCGCTGTTATAAACCGCCTGAAGCATGAGCGTAATGCTGAGCTATTTGCTGTTTTTAGAGAGTTTGCAACTCAACCTGCACTTGTTGAAAAAATTGTTTCTGTTCTAAGTGGTATCCCTGGCATGCACAGGCTTAAGCTTGTTAGAGTTTTTAACTTCTTTTTAGATGCTGTAGCTCAGTCAAAGTATGTTCCCGTGATAAATCAAGTTGTTCGTGCTGAAACAGATGCTGCCTCAAAACTAGCAAAAGTCTTGGAGAATAACAGTCTCTTTAAAGGAAATGAATTTCTTATTAGTTTTGCTAGAAGAAATGATCTTGATAGTAAGCGAGCTTGGAATCAAATCCTATCTTATGCTTCAGAAAATAAGCCACAAGTTGCCGATGAATTATTAAAAGCAGATCAGTTGGCTCGTTCTCGTGGCCCACTAAAGCTCCTTCAAGAAGATACGGTCTTGCCACGTTGGATGGTTATGGCGGCTTCATTAGGTGGGCTTGGATATTTTTGGTTCGGTCAATCCAGTGGTGAGATTCAAAGTGTTGAGGTGCCTGAAGTTATTCCAAGCAGTGATGGTATTCCACGTGAAGAAGACTTTATTGACGACTTGGATGAAGTAAGTGAAGAACTGCAGGATCCACAGGTTATCAATGAAATATTGCCAGAAAACGAACGTTCACCCGATAGTCTAAAGAGTCATAATGTTTTTGAAAGTATCAAAAATTACTTTATGTCAGTATTTTCTAGCTAAGTAGAGATTTCCACCAGTTTTTTACTTCGTTTCTAAACCAGGCAACACCGTTTGGAGTAAGATCACTTTTAGTGACTGTTAAAGCGACGTTGATCATATAGCTAAATTTTTGACATGATTTGAACATGACAAAATAATGCCTTATTTCCAAGAGATTGACCAGAAGCTTTTAGACTGAGAATATTAGTCATGGATAAACTTGATCTAAGCGTTACAATCATCTGTCATAACGAGACCAATAACCTGTCACGATTATTAAAATCTGTGTCTTTTGCCTCAGAGGTTATTGTTGTTGATGACCACTCCACAGATAAAAGTGCAGAAATAGCGACTCAGTTAGGTGCTAAGGTTTTTCAACACGACTTTGAAGGCTTTGGTCAGCAAAAAAACTATGCCGCTTCTAAAGCAAGTCATGACTGGATTTTAAGCCTAGATTGCGATGAAGAAGTTACTGTGGAACTTTATCAAAGTATTAAAGAAATGATCTCTAGCGGGGATTCTCAACATATCTTTGCGGTTGATAGAAAGACATATTTTCTTAATCAGTTCATCCGCTTTGGGGGCTGGTATCCAGATCGCGTGGCCCGACTTTATCGAAAAACTAAAGCAAGCTTTACTGAGCCACAGGTTCATGAGGTTTTGTTGAGTAAAGATGGTCAAAACCCAGTTTTACTGCAGGGTAGTTTGAATCATTTTTCTTTTCCAACTATTGCTTCGCAAGTTGAGCGGAATTTGAAATACGCCAAACTCGGCGCCATTGAGTATGTTTCAAAACATGGTAGACCTTCAATTTTTGCATTATTTTTTAGACCTTTTTGGAAGTTCATTGAATGCCTTATTCTTAAAGCCGGTATTCTGGATGGAATGGCAGGGTTGATTATTGCTTTTAATGCTAGCTATTCAATGTTTATGAAGTATAGCTTTGCTTATTCAGATTTTTCAAAAGATCGAAAGAGTATCGGAGAGTAATTTCCTACACCAACTGGCAATGCTTCATTAAAGAAATTTTGAAACTCATCAGCTATTCCGCCTTTTGGAAGAGCTATTGTATGCAGTATTCTCGTGATGTAAAAATGAGTTGATAAATAGTTTGAAGGGACTGCACTTGAAATTTCCTTAAGTCCCTCTTCTTTTAATATGAGTAAATCCTCTTCTTTAAGCCATAGATTATGTTTTGAAGGGATAACGTCTTCAGCTAAGTTCATCTGTTTTCTTGCACGGTTAATATTCGCTCTTGGCTCTTCAAAGCTTTCACTGAAAAAATAAAAGCCCTTATTTTTAAGAGATTTAACAATATTTCTAAAAGCACAAAACTGTTCTTCTTTACTTAGTAAATTGATAACCGAACGTTCAGTCATGATAAAATCATGTTGGCCAAACTGAGTGAGATCCTTTCTCATATCTCCTTGAATAACTTCGCAGTTCTCTAGGTTTCTTGATTGAGCTAGCTTTGTTAGTTCTGGATGAAAGTCTAAGCCGTAGAGTTTAAGCTTTGGAAATTTTTCTCTAATTAAACTTAAGAGGTGACCGTTGCCACAACCAATATCAAAGAGACTTTGGTCACTTTTACTGGGATCAATTTTTGCTTCTATGCTTTTTAGAAAAAAGTTCACCTCTGCTTGCCTGATGACTTGATCTCCAATTGTTGATGATGGAGAGAGACCAAATTTTTGTGCGACTTTGTTATAATGCTCGAGAATGATTTGATCAGTATCTTTTGTCACGACAGCTCTTTTGTTAACTCGTTAGGTTTTGGCGCCCAGATTCCGCCAAGAATCATTCCTGTTACCATAATAAGGCAGCCAATAATTTGGGTTAAACCTAGCTTTTCACTTAATATAATCCAACCAAAAAAGACTGTCGCTATCTGTTGCGCAAGAAGACCAAGAGAACCTACTGTGGCGTGAATATGGCTTAGAGCTTTTGATATAAGTAACCATGCTAAAACTTGAACAATGATTCCGAGTGATAATAATGCCATCCATGTTTCCAGCTTAAATCCTATAAGTTTACTGTCTCTTAAAAGAGCGACTAAAAGCATGAAACTCGCAGATCCAAGTGTTGACCATTTTAGCGCATGTATCGGTGCCATTTTTTTACAAACCATGGCAAAGAGATAAGTGTAGACGGCATAAAAGATCGACGCCGTAATTGATAGATATTCACCTTTTCCAAGACTGGGCATAAAACCGGTCAAAGAGGTGAGCATCGACATTCCTGCAAAGCATATAATTAAAGCGATAAAGAATCTGGTTGAGAGTCTTAGGCCTGGATAGAGTGTACTCATAAAAGCTACCCAAAACGGCGACAGTCCAATAAGTAGTGTTGCATTGGCCACTTTTGTAAGTTGAATAGAAGTATGCCAACAAGCTAGATCAGCGGCTAAAAAAACTCCAGCACTAAAGGCCATGAGTCTTTCTCTTCTTTCACCAATATTTTTATTTTTTAGAGAAGCTAAATAAAGAAATGGCAGGGCGAATATCATTCTATAAAAAGCGATCATCTCAGCGCTAGCTTCGTGGGATGATCTCACAAAAATTGGGCCAAGACCTAGTATCGTTGCCCCGATAAATAGCATGAAAAGAGCTTTTTTAGACTTTAAACTATCTAAGTTCAATTCGCTCGACTCCAATCAAGATACCAAAGACTTTCTTCGCTACTAGGTGCATAGATGCAAACCTTCTGTCTTGGCTTTGGAGTTGCCATTGGTTGTCAGCTTTAACGAGGCGAGATTCAAATCTTAAAAATTTTCCGTAGGTTCAATTTGATGGG
>CAXBMT010000140.1:0-7076 GCA_963976925.1 uncultured Bdellovibrionales bacterium | reverse complement strand
CAGATCTGCTAACAGTTGCTGGTTCAACTCGAGTCGTAACAATGGATCTGCATGCTGGTCAGATTCAGGGATTCTTTAATATCCCTTTTGATAATATTTACTCTTCACCGGTGCTTTTGGATTATCTTGAAAGTCATGTTTTCACAGATAATACGATCCTAGTTTCACCTGATGCAGGTGGAGTTGAGCGAGTCAGGCATTACGCTAAAAAGTTAAAGTGTGATCTCGCCATGATTGATAAACGTAGAACTGGAAAGAACATTGCTAAGGCCATGAATATTGTAGGTAATGTACAAGGTAAGGACTGTATCATTGTTGATGATATGGTCGATACTGCAGGTACTTTAATAGAGGCTTGTAAAGCTCTTAAAGATCATGGCGCGCTTAAGGTTTATGCTTGCGCAACTCACCCGGTATTCTCCTCTCCAGCACTTAAGCGAATTGCTGAGAGTCCGGAGCTTGATCAAATCATCGTAACTGATACCATTCCACTTTCTGAGGAAGGTAAGGCGATAGATAAAATCAAGGTACTTTCAGTCTCAGAGATATTATCAAAAGCCATTCATCGTACATTTAATAATGACTCCGTTAGCTCTTTGTTTGTGTAAAAATGAAGCAGTTAATCGTCGCCCTTGGAAACCCTGGAACTGAATATGCAAATACAAGGCATAATGTTGCTTGGTTAGTTCTCGATCATTTGAAGAACTCAGGTTCACTGGCATGGAAGGAAAAGTTTAAAGGGTTCTTTGCTACCGACTCAGAATCAGTATTTTTAAAACCACAAACTTTTATGAATCTCTCTGGGGAAAGTGTTGTTCCTGCGGCA
Organism: uncultured Bdellovibrionales bacterium; assembly: GCA_963976925.1. Taxonomy (GTDB): domain Bacteria; phylum Bdellovibrionota; class Bacteriovoracia; order Bacteriovoracales; family Bacteriovoracaceae; genus UBA4207. The sequence goes on along the minus strand of CAXBMT010000140.1, from coordinate 6,250 downwards.
CAGTTTTTCAAAGTAGCTCCTGAAAATATATTGGTTATTCATGATGAACTGGATCTTCCCTACGGAACGATCGCCTTTAAAAAGGGCGGAGGCAGTGCTGGGCATAATGGCTTAAAGTCTATTTCCCAATTGTTAGGAACACCAAATTATATGCGACTCAGAGTTGGAATCGGACGTCCGGCGGTTGGAACTGTTAGCAACTGGGTCTTATCGGACTTTTCTAGCGAAGAACAAATACAACTTAATGATTATCTTGACGCCACGGCTAAAGCCGTGGAACTTTACCAGTCGGTTGGCTATGACAAAGCGGCTTCACGATTTAGTCGAAAAGCGCTTATACAAACACCTTAGGAAAAAATTATGGCACTCAATTGTGGAATCGTTGGACTACCAAACGTAGGAAAATCAACTCTGTTTCAAGCACTAACCTCAGCTCCTGCTGAAGCAGCGAACTATCCATTTTGTACGATCGAGCCAAACGTTGGCGTAGTTGCAGTGGCCGATGAGAGACTAGATAAAATTACCAAGTTTATTAAACCACAAAAAACAATTCCAACGGTCGTTGAGTTTGTTGATATTGCGGGATTAGTTAAAGGCGCGTCTAAGGGCGAAGGTCTTGGAAACCAGTTCTTAGGACATATTAGATCAGTAAATGCAGTTATTCATGTTGTTCGTTGCTTTCAGGATGACGACGTCATTCACGTTGCTGGAAGAATAGATCCAATCGAAGATATTCAAACAATTAATTTAGAATTGGCACTTGCTGACCTTGAAGTTGTTGAAAGAAAACTAGCAGGTGCCTCTAGAGCGATTAAGAGCCAAAATAAAGAGATTTCGGGAAAAGCAAAGGCGCAACAACCAATCCTTGAAAAACTACAAAAGGAATTGGCAGAGGGCCATGCAGCCAGAATGATGGATCTAAGTGATGACGAAAAAGAAACTATTGATGATTTGAACCTAATTACACTTAAGCCAGTTCTTTATCTATGTAATGTTGATGAAGATGCCGTGACTTCTGGTGGAAATGAATTCGTAACTAAGGTTAAGGAATTCGCTCAATCAGAAAATGCAGAAACATTTATGATTTGTGGAAAACTTGAAAGTGAAATCGCTTCCCTTGAAACTGAAGAAGAGCGAGCTGAATTTATGGAAGCTGCAGGAATTGAAAAGTCTGGTCTTCAGGTTTTGGCAAAGTTTGCATATGACATGCTTGGACTTAGAACATACTTCACGGCCGGTGAAAAAGAAGTAAGAGCTTGGACTTTCCACGCTGGTGCAAAAGCTCCACAGGCAGCAGGCGTTATTCATACTGACTTTGAAAGAGGCTTTATTAAAGCTGAAGTTTTTCACTGTGAAGATCTCTTTAACTATGGAACTGAATCAAAGGTTAAAGAGGCTGGAAAGTTTAGAGTTGAAGGCAAAGAGTACGAAGTTAAAGACGGCGACGTTATGCATTTTAGGTTTAACGTTTAATCGCCGCCTCTGCTTGTTCTAGTGCGCTAACTACACTACCTGCTGTGGCAATCGATCTTGCATTAAATGATTGTCTAGTTGGTAGTTTGAAAAAATCCAAATCATTGGCCAAGTACTTATAGAAAAATACATTTCGATAAATTAATTTAACGTACTTTCTTGTTTCTTTGAAAGGAATGGATTCGATAATCACAAGCGGGTCGCTATAAGTAAGCTTGGAGTTTCTCCAGCGCTTAAGATTTCCTTCACCGGCATTATAAGCTGCCAGAGTATAGATTAAGTTTCCATCATACTTCTTTAATAAACGCTTAAAATATTTCATTCCAAGTCTAAGGTTTAGCTTGGGATCAACCAGTTGATAATTTCTAACGCCTCTTTTAAGTTCTCTCGCAGTTGCCGGCATTAGTTGCATCAGCCCTCGTGCACCAACATGGGATCTGGCTTTTGGATTAAAGGCAGACTCTTGTCTTATAAGTGATAAAACAATGAGTGGGTCAATATTAGAGTCGATATCTTGAATTTGAGCTAGGTATGGCTTTGGAAACAAGTACTCTATGGTTGCATCACTTACTGGAAGACTTCCATCTTCAAGCGCATTGTATAAAACTTTAAATGATGTCAGGTAAGCCTTTTCGTAATTTAAAAGCTCAGTAACATTAAGCATCGTGAATCGTTTAAAGTCTTCATCGTTAACCGGCTTATCAAGAGCCTTATTTAATGCCGCAGCCTTATCTGTATTTTTAAGCTCACTGATTTCATTTCTTGCTAAGTAATGATCATTAACTTTGATCCACAGACGCAGTCGCTTTAAAGATGATTTCATATCATCGCTAAGTTCTGCCTTGGTGATATTAGGCATAACAAATGGCTTAGATACAAAAGTCTTATTGTTGAGAATTTGATATTCTCTTTGCGCAACAATACTGTAAAAACTAAGTGGATTAGTTGTTAGAAGTCTTTCATACAGTCTGCTTGAAACTTTTTTCTTACCATGGCTTTCCAGGGAGTAGGCAATCCAAAATTGAAGCTTGGAACTAAGTTGGTCATATTTTTTTAATAATTTATTCTTATCGATAAAACTATAAAGCTCGCTAGTATCACCCTTTAAAACTCGTAAAAAGAGAGCTTGAAACTGTGACTCGTGAATTTGTGTTGCACCCTTGGCAATTCTATTGGCGTGGGCAATGACGGTATCGGCCACATCCCACATTTTAAGATGTGAGAGTTCTCTTCCGACCATAATGAAATTGACCCATGCAACATGTTGGCGAATAAAGTTTTTATTTTGTTGTTGAAAGGAAATAACTTGTTCGACTGACTCTTTTGTTTTTTGAACAGATGTCTCATTGGCGAGAGACTTTCGTATCAATGCTCTAAATTCAGATTCAAAAAGAATTTTTCCAGATAGACCTCTAAGTCCACTGCTTTGAATATGGCCAGTAAGATCATTTCCAATGTCTAGAAGGGCTACGAGTTCCTTTTCTGCTATGATATCAAACTTGATATAAGCATCAGTGACGACACGTGAAATCAAGTTGTGAATTTCTGAATCTCTCTCAACAAGCTTTAGATATCTTTTAAGTAAGTGTCTTCTATCTTTTAAAAGAAAAAATCTTGAATGCTTTTCGAAGAACTCTTTCTCTTCAAGTGTAAGAGACTTAAACTTCTTGCTAGTAATTAAATTTTCAAGGAACTTAACTTTGCAAAGTGACGCAAACTCTTTGGCGATGACAGTTTCTACGTTATTAAGCGGTTTCCATTTTGTAACGTCTCCATTTGCTCCACAAACCTTAAAGTACTTATCTCCTGTTTTAGATGAAGATAAATCACTTGAAAGTTGGTAGACAGTCTCATAGCTAGGAAGTAACTCAGAAGATTTGAATCTTTTGAGTTGTTTTAAAGTCCAAGCATCTAAGTTTGATCTTCTAAGCTGGGTGACAAAGCTCGAGACGATTTTAGCTTGATTAGTTTCGCTAGCAGTTAGTTCTTGATAAAAAAGAGGTTGATTCTCATCGGCAGCAACTATTTTGCCACTAAGTGTAACAAGAAGAAATACCATAAAAAAATGGATATAACTTTTGTTCAAATTGACCTCCTATCAACTAAAACTTAACACTGGAGAATTCTTACTGAAATCTCCCTTGAATTTCATTGAGTTTTTGCCCAATTTCCTTCAAGACTACCTTTTTGTCCTCTGGGACAACTAAGGCTAAATTCGAAATATAAGTGGCTACTTCACTAAGGTAGACGAAATCGGCTTTTTGCTTCTCCAAAATCGTCTCCATTGTATCGTTGTAATCTTCAGCTAGCTCATGAAAGTAGTCACCCTTTCTGAAGTATAGTTTATCAGATAATTGACCTTCGCGCGCGCCAGAGAAAAACTTCATCAGTTTATAGATGGGGCCGGCAATTTTATGTGAAAAGAAAACGCAAATGATGAAAATCATTGAAGAAAAGCCAATCTGCCATAAAATTAGAGTAATCAAGAGGTCATTTCGTCTAGAGGTGAGATTGCCCACTTGTTCTGGCGAAGTTTGCGCCATATAGCTAATAAAATTATCCATCAGGTCATAAATTGCAAATGGGTAGATAAGGCTTGATAGGAGAACGGCTAAAGTAACTAGTCCGCTAAAGCGCAATTGAAAGCGGGGATTAATTAAGTAAATTCGTCTACTATATGCCACGGTGATACCTCATCATTAAATATTCAATTCATTATAACCCGTTCATTTCACATTCCAATATTTAGTTGTCTAGTTTTTAAACGTATAAGGACAAGCCTGCCGCTTTTTGGTAAAAATAGATCAAATTGGAGAAGAAATGCTTAATAAAGACGAGTTATCGAAACTAATACTAAATCCTGCCTCTGGTAAATCATTTCTAGAAGAAGAGCGCATCATCTCTGCCGAGATGAAGGGCGAGAACTTTGTTGTGGAATATAAGCGAGATGGTATCTCTAGCGAGCAAAAGCGCGAGATTGAGAACTCGATTGTAGAACAGCTTAAAGATAAAATATCAGAAGATAAAATTATTGTTAAAACGGTTTCTAATGCAAACTCTAGTGAATCTGCTAAGTCAGGGCCACAGCCAAAATCAGAGCCGGCACAACTTAAAGCGGGGCACGGCCCAGCTGTTTCTCAAAAAAAGCAAGTTCCCGGAGTGAAAAAGGTTATTGCAGTTGGTTCGGGTAAAGGCGGCGTTGGTAAATCGACTGTATCGGTTAACCTAGCTCTTGCCCTGTCAAGGCAGGGCCTGCAGGTCGGTCTTTTGGATGCGGATGTCTATGGCCCTTCTATTCCAATGCTTCTTGGAAAAAGAGAGGTGAAGCCTCGTGCAACTGAAAATAAAAAAATTATTGCTGAACCTGCTCATGGAATAAAGTTTATGAGCTTTGGTCTTTTCATTAAAGAAGAAGATCCAGTTATTTGGCGAGGTCCAATGCTCGGCGGAGTTTTGAACCAATTTCTGTTTGATGTTGATTGGGGTGAGCTTGATGTTTTAATTATTGATCTTCCTCCTGGTACCGGCGACATGCAATTATCTATGGTCCAAGCCACGCAAGTGGATGGAGCAATCATTGTTACAACGCCTCAGGATGTTGCGGTTCTAGATGCTCAAAAAGGTCTTAAGATGTTTGAGCAAGTTAAAGTTCCAGTCCTTGGAGTCGTCGAAAATATGGCTTCATTTATTTGTGATAACTGCGACACTCCCCACGATATCTTCGGATCAATGGGTGGATCAAAAATGGCTGAAAAGCTTGGTGTACAAATACTTGGTTCAGTTCCAATTGAAAAAGAGCTTAGAGCGGGAAGCGATGCAGGTGTTCCTTATATGAGTCAACAGTCGTTAGAGGGCCGTCCTGTTTGGAATGAGTTCACGAGCATTGCAGCAAAACTTAACTTAAATAAGAGTGATGACAAGCCTAAAGGATTCATTGATAGGATTTTAAAAAGATGAGTGAAGCGCTTTTAAATATTTTAGAAGAACAAAGCTCAATGGGCTTTACTGGAAAAATTAATGTTCTTTTAAAAAGTAATTCACAGTCTTTCGCTGTCGTATTAATGCTTGATGGTAAAATTATTAACTGTCTGGCTGCTAATAAAGCAGGTGAGAAGGCACTTCTTGATCTTACCTTTAGAGACGTTTCACGCGCCAATGAGTTTAAAATCATTGTTGAGCCTGAAGTTGTGACTGAAGATGAAGGATCTTTTACTTGGAGCGTAAGCGACTTGAAAAGAAAGTCTCGAAAGGTATATGAGAGCTACCTCGGTAATCAAAAACTAAAACCACCAATGAGTCTGAAGCTTCTAATAAACTCAACCTTTATTATTGAAGGTGCGAAGATAGATAGTCATGAATTTGATGTCCTTTCTACAATTTCTGATTATAGTAGAGTTGAAGACATATATAGTAATTGTTCGTTATTAGAGTATGAAGTCACCCAGGCTCTTGTAGGTCTACGGAAAAAGGGTGCTATAAAGGTGTTAGCGGGAGGTTAAATGAAGTCTCAGTTACATAATAAAGGTGAGCTTAAAGAGCTCAAGGTTTCAATCGAAAAGGATATTGTTGATACGCTTGAAAGAATGAGCGCTAATACAGGCATCACTCTTGATGAACTCGTTGTTATTGCCCTTAAGCGTTTTCGCGCAAGTCATGGCGATTATGACGGAACCACTCCAAAAACAGACTAGACGGTATATTTAAGACTCAAAAAGTGGTTGAGTTTTTTCATAGTGTCTAAAAGCTATACAGTTCAAAAATCTAACCCCATCTTTTG
>CAXBMT010000139.1:0-7173 GCA_963976925.1 uncultured Bdellovibrionales bacterium | reverse complement strand
TTATGGGACAAAGATAAGTCGGTCAAAAGGAAGGTTTGCGGGGAGTATTTAAGCCCTCTGGGAGTCAAGTGCGCATTTGAGTTAGGTCACCAGGATGTACTTAAAGACTTTGAGCCCATTTATGGCATGAACTTAACTTCACCAAATCAAGCTAAAGTTGAGACAAATTTTCCAAGTGGCTACGGTATTAGTTTGAACCGCAAAGCCGTTGAGGAGAGTTTATGGCAAAAAGCCAAAGATCTTGGAGTGAGCCTCATTCGAGGTGAGATGATTAAAGAGATAAACACATCAGGTGAGGGATGGAATATTAATGGTATTTACGGTGACCTACTAGTTGGTGCAGACGGACGACAATCTCTTGTTGCTAAGCACCGGCAATTGCTTTCGAGACCAGGTATTGGCTTTCAAAAAAACAGTAATGATAAAAAGATCAGTATTCATATCTACGTCAAACGTAAGTCAGACTTCCAAAGAAGAGGTGAGATGATCGTTCTTGGAAATGGTGGGTATATTGGCATCAATCCCATTAACTCATCGGAAGATAATGTTAGCTGGGTCGGTGATCAAAGCGTCTTTAAAAAATGGAAGAATAAAGAGAGCTTTGTTCAGTCATTATTCCAGCATCCAAGATTAAAAGATTTATATGGTGAAGAAGCAGAATACGGTGAAATTACTTCTGTTGCGAAGATTAGTCACAGGGTGAGGGATATTATAACTAACAACGCAGTCCTTATTGGTGATGCAGCTGGCTTTATTGATCCACTTACAGGTGAAGGGATGACTAGAGCTTTTGAGTGTACCAAGATTTTATCAGATTCACTTAAAACGCATACAAACTTGAGACAAGCCTTACTCGCATATAAGAAAACAAAGAATAGTGTTACTAAAGACAAGAATAGACTTAATTTAATATTTCAAATTGTGATCAAAAGCTCTTTCATATCTAATTTGGTTGGCTACTTCTTGGCCGAAAATAATTATCGAGCAGACACATTTATTGGCATTATTGGAAATGTATATTCACCAATAACTGGACTAGGTAAAATACTATTTGGTTCGCACAACAGGAGCTCAATATGAGCGGTGTTCTATCAGCTAAAAGCGTTGTTCCAAAAAATCAATATACTCAAGAGGATATTTCGGATGTTCTTGGAGAGTTTTGGGGGGAGCACTCCAAAGCAGCAAAAAGGTTTCATGATAACTCTAGAGTAAAGACGAGAAACCTCGTTCTGCCTTTAGAAAAGTATAAATCTCTTGCAGATTTTGGATCCAGAAACGATCTTTGGATAGAACATGCCATCCCCATGGCACTAGAATCAGTAACTCAAGTTCTTCAAGAAGGTGAACTAAAACCACAAGATGTCGATCTTATAATATCAACTTCAATCACAGGAATAGCTGTACCCAGTCTTGAGGCCAGGCTTATAAATCTTTTAAACTTTAAAACTGAAACAAAGAGAATGCCGCTTTTTGGCTTAGGCTGTCTTGGGGGAGCTGCCTGCATAGCTAGAGCGAATGACTATTTAAAAGCTTATCCAGATCAAGTTGTTCTTATAACAGCAACAGAAATATGCTCTTTAACTTTTCAATTAGATGATCAAAGTATTGCTAATATGGTCGCTACAGGATTGTTTGCGGACGGTTCAGCTGCAGTTGTTATGGTTGGCAAAGATCACCCTAAGTACAAAAACTCAAAGCTTCAGGTTATTGACTCGATGAGTGTGTTTTATCCAAATACAGAAAGAATAATGGGATGGGACATTAATCAAAATGGTTTTAAAATAGTGTTGTCAGGAGATGTACCAGGTTTAGTAAGAGAGAATGTTCCAACAGGAATTGATCAGTTCCTTGATAGACATCAACTTAAGAAGTCCGATTTAGGTGAAGTGATTGCTCACCCCGGTGGCCCAAAAGTTCTTGAAGCACTAGCTGATGCTGTCGGCGTAGGTTCAGATTGGTTTAGTCATAGCTGGGAGAGTTTGTCTGTTAACGGCAACATGTCATCAGTTTCAGTCTTAGATATTCTTTCTAGAACGATTAAAACATCACCTACTGAAGATAAGCTGGGTCTCTTAATGGCTATGGGGCCAGCATTTTGTAGTGAAATGGTTCTTACAAAGAGGCTAGGTTGAGTGAGGTTCAAAAGATTTTTTTCTTTTTTATAGGCTATTTCATTATTGGAAGGCTCTATGAACTTTTTTTGACAAAGAAAAGTCAAAAAGTATGGGTTGATGAACTTGGATCTAGTGAAGTTGGTTTAAGATCAAGAAACTTAATGATTATATTTCACTCTTCATGGTTTATTGCTCTTATCTACGAATCGATTCATAACGCCAGCTTTCAACCAGTTCCTATTATTATTGGCTGTATTATTCTGTTAATTATTGCCCAGCTATTAAGGTTTCATTCAATGAAAATGTTAGGACCTTTATGGAGCACTAGAATTTATCTAAATGAACAACCTCCGCTAACACGTGAGGGACTATATCGCTGGATAAGACATCCTAATTACTTTGCAGTTATACTTGAGTTCGTAGCACTTCCATTAATGTTTGGATTATGGCGTGTCATGATCATTTATAGTCTTCTAAATCTTGTCATGCTGTATTTTCGCACTAAACTTGAAGATGAAGTTCTTGGTCAAAACCAAGCTCCTTGGAGAATTTTACCAGGAGTATTTTGAGGGAATATGAAATTTATAATTTTTTTCTTAATAATTGGTTTTTCTTACCAATCTTATAGTTTTGAGACGAATATTGTTTGCGCAGACTTTGATGCATGCGATTTTAAAAGTTCTGAATCTGCAATTGAGTTTGAGTCTGAGAGTACCAAACTGGGCTTTATCACAACAACATTTTCTGGAAGAGCCTTAAAATTTACTATTTCGGGCAAGCTTAATCAAAGTAAGGTAGAGAATGTTGAGGTCATGATTCCTGTTGGGGGATTATCAACAGACTTAAGTGGGCGTGATGATAAAATGTGGACAGAAATTCTAAATTATAAAGAATATCCAAAGATGGTGATAACCTTCGATTCTATAGAGCATGGTTATTCAGGACTTGTTAAAGCAATGATCACAATTCAAGGCAAAAAATATCCATTAGAAGAAGTTAGCTTACAAACATCATATGAGAACAATGCACTTAAAGTCGAAGGGAGGGGGAGCTTTTCATTAAAAGAACTAGCTCTTCCTGATCCGTCTATTGCCATTGCAAAGGTGCGTGATAGGTTCGACTTTAAATTTAAAGCTCTCATAAAGTGAACTTTAAAAAGTATAAACTCTTATTAATCCTACTCATTTTAACCATTGGCTGCTTAGGCTTCAGTGATAATTTGAAACAGGATAATCGAGAGGAGCTCTTTTTATCTTCTGAGTACGAAGCAGAGTTAATCTCAGATCGCTTGCAAAATCCTAGCTACGACTCTTTTGTATTTTCTGTCGACTTTGACAAACAAGAATCATTAGATAACTTTGATGAGTACTTCAAGATTCTTGAAGACGATTTTGAAGATTTTTTTTGGATGTCGCCTAATAAAATATCTAATCTAAGTAATCTAGAGGAACAAAATGAATTCTTTAAAGACTCAAAACTTTTAAAGCTTATTGAAGAGAATAACTCACTATACTTTATTCACTACAGCGGTCAAACCCCTAAAAATAGAGCAAGGCTTATCAGTTCATTAAACCGTCGAGCAAGCGAGTTAGGTTTGAGTCTAAAGTGGGCAGGGATGCCATATTTAAACTCAAAACTAGGTGAGATGGCTCTAAGTATTAAAAAAGTTGTGATGCCCTTACTTTTTATCTCAGTCGCAATAGTTTTAAGATTTATTTTAGGATCTAACCTTCTAACAATCCTAGCTTTTATACCATCACTATTTGGTGTTGGTGTCTCACTGGTAGTGATTAAATTGATTTGGGGCTATAGCACGATGATTACTACACTTGTGCCTATACTAATTTTCCTCGTCCTCTTATCAGTTACTCTGCATTTAATTTGTACTGCTAGCTATTTGAAAGATATTAGTAAAGCTTGGATTGAGAAGCGAAAAGCCATCTTTCTTGCCTTGTATACTACACTTCTTGGTCTTCTCTCTCTTTGTTTAAGTGATATCCCAGCAATCAGGCAGTTTTCAATCACATCTTCTTTAAGCCTTTCGATCAGCTCTTTTATAGCAATTTTTGTTTTACTGAAATTTGATTTCTCTGATTCACCATCAATTAAAGAGAAAGTTGATTTAATGAAATACTCCTTTAAATCTAGCTTTAATCTTCAAGTTATTATTCTCGTACTGATTTCAGCTCTTGGCTTTTGGTCTTGGAAACATCTTCCTTTTCAAGTTGAAGCTCTCTATTTTTTTCCTGAACAAAGTCAAATCGTTAAGGATTGGAGATTTACTGAGGCAAGGCTTGGTGGGCTACCTCTCTTAGATATCCACGTTCACGGCGATAATTTACTCACTTCTAAAAAACTTCAAGAGATCAGTGACTTTGAAAAAGCTCTTTCTAATTCTCTACCAAACAAGTTTAAAATAGTTTCACCTAATGCAATAGTTATGGAAGCGAATACCCAGTATACCGGCTCAAACAAATTACCCGAAAATAAAATTGCTTATGACGTCTTATTATCTCGAGTGCCGAGTTACTTTCGCCCCAATCATCATGAAGATCAATATACCATGAGTATTCTTGGACCTACGATGACAACTGGTGAATATGAAGACTTAATTATGACACTTGATGAGCAACGCCAATCTTTTGATATGAGCTCAAAATATGGTGGTCTTTATTTCTGGCTGATGAACTCACAAAAAGAACTTATAACGTCTATGACTAAGAGTTTTTTGTTCGGATTAATTGTTGTTACATTTTTTGTTTTCTTTATGTTGCGTTCTATCTCTTCTGGAATTGTTTTTTTCCTTATTAATATTATTCCAGCACTTGGAACCTTAAGTATTTTTTATTTGCTTGGTAAACCTCTGAATGTCGCCTCAATAACTACTTTTAGTATTTCTTTTGGTCTAATTGTTGATAGTACTCTTCATTTGATGATTCACTATAAAAAGTATGGATTTAAGCGGGATGATTTCATTAAAAAAACTATTTTTACACCAATGTGGATTGTAACAACTGTCATGGTTTTTGGTTTTATTGGACTTGGCTTTCATAGCTTTGCTCCTGTTGGAGATTTTGGTCTGGCCATGGGAATAACTCTCATTATTGCTTTTCTTTTAGACTTTATCGTTCTTCCAAGTTTTGAGGAGAAAATAAACCCTACCACCAAGTATTAGGGGATATTTCTAATTTAGCTTACCGCCAAAATATTCAGTTATTTCGATTTCCTCTTGGTCTGGGCCTTGGATATATGCAGATCTAGAGTTCGGCCAATTTGTTATTCCACCGTATTGGATTTCTATATTGTTATCTTTTAGTTTCATTACTAGTTCTTCAAAGTTATCTACATTAACACCAAAGTGATTAAATCCATTTTGCTCTACATTTGATTCGGATTGATAGAGGCATAGGTAAAACCTGTCTGGGTGACCTATAATTTTATAAGGGTTTCCTGAAGCTTGTGAGACACCCTCTTCCTTTACCTCTAAATTAAATATTTTATTATAAAAGCGAACGCTTTTTTCAAGATTGCTAACATTAAAATTTATATGATCAATTCTCATTTTTTCTCCTTTGTTTTGTTATGGAGATTCTATTCATCATTTTTGACTCATTCCAATCGATTATGTCTATCGCACGATAGGAAGGTCTATCCAGCTGGTTGTATAGCGAGGAGACAGCATTTTTTGTTTCATCGCCCAGGCTTGATTATTAGTTCCACACGCAGCTGATCTTATCATTCTCGGGCCTTCTTTATAATTGATAATATCAATTGCTTTCATGAGTTGATCTTGTCTTGGGTCAACAATTGGCGCAAATAGATCCACTTCGTGTTCGTTTTCATCTTGCAGTTCTAGAGCAAAAACTCCTGCTTTTTGAATGGCGTATCCCTCCTGCCATACTTCATCTAAAAGTTCTAAGATGGTTGAAATAATAATAAATGTATTAGAGCTAGGCGTATAAAGATTCGCCACTAGTGATGCATTATATTGGGGTAAATTATTTTGAAAGGGATTCGACCTAAACATGATAGCTATTTTCTTACAGACTGAGCCTTGCATACGAAGCTCTTCAGCAACATCACTTGCATGGGTTGCCAGCGCCTGTGCCACTACTAATTTATCATAACTCATTCTTGCAAATGTTCGTGTCGACATAACACTTTTCTTTTTCTCTGTTCGTTCCCCAAATGCTAGGCATTCAATACCATTGAGTTCATCTTGAATTTGCTCGCCAAGCTTCGTTAGATTTTTCCTTAAAAGACTTCTGTTTTGATAGTCTTTGAGATCTAGTGCCGTTTTTATATTCATTGCTTGGAGTTTGATTTGCCTTCCATAGCCAATGCCCCAAACCTCACTAACTGGTAGTCCTTTTAGACTTTTTATGACCTTTTCCTCTGTATCTAGAAGGACAACTCCCTGTGATGACTTCTTGGCCATCTCCACGGCCATCTTACTTAGAGTCTTAGTCGGAGCAATGCCAATGGATACTGGTATACCAACACGACTCTCTATTTCTTGCTTGATTTTAATACCTTCTTGATTCAGGTTTTTAATTCCGGATAAATCCAAGAAAGCTTCATCGACTGAGTAAACTTCAACTTTTGGTGCAAGCTCTTTTAAAACAGTCATGACCCTATTAGAGAGATTTGTGTACAAGGAGAAGTTAGCGGAGAAAACTGCGACGCCTTTTTCTTTACATAAGTCTTTAACATGATGGTAGGGAGCACCCATGGGAATATTAAATGCTTTTGCTTCTGGTGTTCTCGATATTATGCAACCATCGTTATTTGATAGAACGACGACAGGGACATTTTTTAAATCAGGTCTAAACAGTCGCTCGCAGTTACAGTAAAAGGCATTACAATCTACGACGGCTAACATTTTATCTCTCTCTCAATGTCGCTGTGACTGTTCCAAAAATCTCTGCATCTTCAAGTTCACAAGGCCAACGTTTACATAAGCGTTCTCCTTGAAAGTAGAGAATAACGATATCGCCGTGCTTAGGCTTACGAGCTCTGTCGACGACTAGAATATCGTTTTGGATGACTTCAGGCTTAA
>CAXBMT010000138.1:0-7178 GCA_963976925.1 uncultured Bdellovibrionales bacterium | reverse complement strand
CTCCACCTGTGCCTAAAGCAGCTAGACCTTGTTCTAAGATAACTCCTGTAGCCTTTGCTAGCGCCAAACGTGCTTGTTTAAGCTCAGTTGTCTCAGCTTTACCGATAGGACATTCTACATAAAAACTATTAAAGAGTTTCGCCAGATCATAAAGATAAGAACAAAGCCCGATAGTTTTTAAATCACTCCAGCCTTTTTCGATAATATCATTGTAGCGAGAAATCTTTGAAGCAAGCATGAGTTCAGAGTTTGTTTTGAGCTGACTAAAGTCAACTTTATCACTAACTGGTCCAAGCTTTTCAACCAGTGATTGAATTCTAGCATTGGCGTACTGAAGGTATGGACCTGTTTCACCATCAAGTTTTAACCATTCATCCATATCAAAAACAATCTTACGATTATTATCAACGCGAACCATGCCATAAATAATGGCTCCACCGGCAACGGCGTGAGCGGTTTGTTTGATTTCTTCATCACTCCATTGACCACGATATTTTTCAAGATAATCAGTCGTAATTCTAGCTTCCATCTGTTCGACAAGTTCCATAAGAGGAACGATATTTCCTTTACGAGAACTCATGGCACCGTCGGGCAGTTCCACAACATCGTAGGCTAAGTGGAAGCAGTCCTTTGCCTGTTCAAAGCCAATTTTTTCGAGGACTTTAAAGACTTGTTTAAAATGATGACTTTGACGGTTATCTACAATGTAGACAGATTTTTTAACTTTAAATTCTTCAAACTTTACTTTAGCAAGCTGAACATCTTTGGTGGCATAAAGACCGTTTCCGTCACTCTTAACGAGAAGACAAAAACCTAGCTTGTCATCAGATAAATCCATGCCGATAGCGCCATCATCTTTGACGAGCTTTCCTTGCTCAAAAAGTTCATTTATAAATTTTAAAGAAGGAGCATCGACTTCACTTTCAAAAAACCAGCGATCAAACTTAACACCGGCCCATGCATAAGCCTTTTCCATTAAACGCAGTGACCACTCTCTGGTTTCACGCCATAGATCAAAGTATTCGCCGCTTCCATTTTCAAGTTGCTTTAAAATCGCCGTAAGTTCGGCGCGGTTTTGATCTTCTTTGTCTGATCCAAGCTCGTCATCAAGCTTATGAGATGCCATTGTATAGATTTGTCCAAGCCAAGCGCCTTTTGTTTCAGGCGAGCCTTCTGGAATAGGAGAGGTATTATGCTTTTTTAAATACCAAAGGCATTTAGCAACGTGAGTGCCGACGTCACCTGGATAGGTCACAGATATTATGTCGGCATTAATAGATCTACCCATTTTAATTAAAGCATTGCCGAGGCAAAGGTTTCTCATATGACCCACATGCAGAACTTTGTGAGTATTTGGTTGAGAGTACTCAATCATGGTTTTAGGGTTTTGATCTAAAATGTCGCGAGCAAAATAGCTATTATCAAGAACTGGCTTAATAACTAAATCACCATAGGCTTTAGCGGAAATAATAAAATTTAAGTAAGGGCCAGCCGCCGTCACTTTTTCAAGCATGTCATCAGTTTGAATTTTATTGGCTAATTCTGTGGCTATTGCAGGAGGTCCTTTTTTCATCGCTTTGGCTAAACGAAAACATCCAAAAGCAAAATGTCCCATCTCAAATTGTGGTGGTTCGACGATAGCACTGTAGGCTTCTTCGAGTGTTAGAGAGGCATTTAGTTCAAGCACAGCCTTTTCGACGCGCTTTGCTAGTTCAAGAATTAGGTGATTGTGAGTTTTCATATGTTATAATTAACACGGAGCTTACCCCATGAGAATGCTGTTATTACATTTCTTTGTTTTTTTCCAGGTTCAAAACCCGGCCGTCGCACAACGTGCAATTGATGTGTCTACTGACCGAGAGCTTAAAGAATTAGAAAAAGCAAAAAATGGCGACACTGGTCCTAAAGATTTTCTTTCAGGTACAGGGATCCGACTTTCAACCAAATATTTTAAAGGCGAAGTTTTAGTTTATGATTGCGTTGATCGTCACTTCGTATGCACTAGTCTTGTCAGTGCAACTGAGTGCAGAGAAGAGCGAGATAGTTTTTTAGCCAAAAACAGATTTGAGTTACCATGCGCTCCAATTAAAAGCTTTAATACCCACGAAGAATGCTCAGAGGAGCAATACAAACGTGTTCACGATATCCCAAATAGAGTGTGGTGTTTTAACGAGAAAAAACTGCGTTTTTAGATCTTTCTAAACATCAACAGATGAGGACCGATTACTGGAACCTCGAAAATATCACCAGTTGAAGTAAAACCTGTCTTCTCGTAAAAAGGCACAGCGCTGGCTCGAGCATTACACCAAACTAATGAACAGAAGTTTTGCTTAATAATAGGAAAAGCCGTTCTTAAAAGCGCTCTAGAGTGTCCCTGTCCACGGTGTTCATCAAGAGTTGCCATTCCACGCAGACGATATTGGTTTTCGTCTTCAAAAGCTGGATTCCTCTCATAAAAAAATGAAGCAACACTAACAAGTTTGTTGTCGATAAATGCACCAAGATGAAAAGTCTGATCATCTTCGTCAGCAGGGAAGTAACATTCCTCTACCGGGCGACCTTGGCGTAAAATTTTGTGCCTAAGAGAGTGTGTGTCTCTAGCAGCTATTTGTAGAACTTTCATTGAACGCAATTATGCACGGCCTAGGTATGTTTGTCACAATTTACTTGAAAACCTAAAGATGCGCTCCATAGCGGCTTTACCAAGGTTTTTAGAGAAGAATTCAAAGACTGAATCGGGAATATTTGAGTTAGGCCCTTGCCACTTTGCCGTACCGATAAATAAGCAGCGTTTTTTTTCTTTTTTGACTTCAATTGTGCCTACAAGACCTTTTAAAAAGCCCTTTTCGAACAAAAATTTATAGCTTCCAGGCTTTTCTATACGGGGAAGTTTAAAGCTTAAAAGCATGTCATATGGCAAAAGAAGGGAGCTAAAATCAAAAAATACGGTTTGTGACTCTTCGCTGTATGAACTTTTTTTTACAAAATCGATAAAACTTGAATATTTCTCGTAACGGCTTATTTTTTTTAGAGAGAACTCACAATTCTTTGGATGTAGTCCATAAATTTTATAGTCTAGCTTCTGCGCCTCAGGTCCGAGCTCTTTTGAGCTTTCAACCTCGCTATAAGCAAGAATGTAGCCGTCTTTAAGCTTTTTCATCATATCTGAATCTATCGGTGCGCATTGCAGCGAAGTCGAAACCAAAAATATCAATAAAACTTTAATATGGCGCATCGTTCCTTTTCTCGGCCACTATGGCCCTTTAACCTAGGAATCACGTTACTAAAATCAGAGACTTATTGCTAGGTAATATAAATATGGCCGAAATTGGAAAAGTGAAACGTCGCGGAAAAACAAAAGACGCGGAAATTGAAAGTAAAGATCAGCGTTGGCACGTACGAAATCGTCTGACTCTAGTTTTTGGATCTAACGATATTGAAGATCTTGAAACTTACACTTACACCGACAAAGGTGTGGAGTTTAAGACTGTTCCATTTCACCAAGCTAAATCTAAAGCAATTGAAGAACTTCTCGATAACTGTATCGATGAATATTACCGCGGCCATGTATCTGAAATTCATACAACGCTTTCAGCTGATGGTAAGACGGTCGTAGTTCGCGATAACGGTATAGGTTTTCCTCTTAACAAAGTTGAGCAGGTTTATACTGAGTTTAGAACAGGTTCAAAATTTAAAGACGAAGAGACTGATGAGAAGGGTTTTTTACACAGAACACTCGGGCAAAACGGCTTAGGTGCAGCTGCAACTTGTTTAACTTCAGATCTCTTTAAAGTTACAGTGAAGCACTACAATTCAGGTAAGGAGCAGACTTATACTTTCACTGATGGTGCTCTTAAAAAAAGTAAAACTAAAGTTAAGCCATTCAAGGGCGCATCTGGCGTACAAGTAGAGATTATTCTCTCTCCAGTTGTTTATAAGAATAATAAAATCAACGCGGAACTTCTTAGAAAGAGAATCATTGACCTTGCCTATAATAACCCAGGGCTAACTTTCACTTTTAACAAAGAAAAATTCCTCTTTAAAAAAGGTGTTTTAGAGCTTTGTGAGAGAGTCGATTCTACAAATGCTCAGCTTTTAGGTGAAGACTCATACGTTTATGAAACGACGAATGTTAAAGGCAAAAAAGTAAAAGGTAAGATTGATTTAACTGTGGCATTGGCAGTTGATCCTGATAGTGATGATCGCGAAAGATTTATTTCCTTCGTTAACTCAACACCTACTTATGACGGTGGATTTCACCACGACAAAGTGAAACGTCTTTTCATTAACGCCATCAAAGAAAAGCTTGAGCGTGTAGCTAAAAAAGAAAAAATCAGCTTTGTTGATAATGATATTTTAGCCGGAGCAACCTTTGTTATTGGTCTGACGATGCCAAATCCTCGTTTTGAATCTCAAACTAAGCGCAAGCTTGTTCGTGATCTCAACCTCGAAAAATGTCTTGAAGGATTTATGTCCAAGGCCATGGATAAATTTATTCGTAAAAACAAAGACATGATGGAAGCTTTTGTTGAAAGAGCGAAGTCACGTACCAAGTATCAGGTCTTAAAAGAGGCCTCTAAGAAGGGTAAAAAGCTCAAAAAGCAAAAAGTTGAAAAGCTTCTTGATGCTAACGAAAGAAAAGATCGTTCAAAATGTACCTTGTTTATCTGCGAAGGGGACTCGGCCATTGGTGGTCTTCGTTCCGCAAGAAATAAACTCTACCAAGGTGGTATTGCTCTTCGTGGTAAGCCAATGAACGTGTCTCAATCGACAATTTCAGACATTCTTGAAAACCAAGAATTTATGGATATTACGGCTTCAGTGGGACTGACTATTGGTCAACCAGCTGAACCAAAAGATCTACGTTATTCAAAAATCGTATTTTTGGCCGACTCCGATGTTGATGGCGGACATATCAATACACTTCTAACTAATTTCTTTTATCACTTTTGGCCTGAGCTCTTTGATCAAGGGGCTATTCAGTTAGCAAAAGCACCACTTTTCGAAGTTATCACTGATAAAATGGTGGTCTACGCTGAAACACCTGATGAATTAGATTCTATGAAGAAAAAAGGTGTGAAAATTAAAGAAATCCACCGCAATAAAGGGCTAGGGGAAATGTCTCCTGAAGCTTGGAAGCACTTACTTCAACGTGAAAACTTCACTCGTATTGAAGTGGCTGATAAGAAGAATGCTCGTCAAATGCTACATGTATGTTTTGGTAAAGACGCTAATCTTAGAAAAGATCTGCTCATGGATAGCTCTAGTTCAAGAAGTAGTGAACAAATTTCTGTTTCATCAACTTCAGGCGGAGCTAGAAAAGCAAAGGCCATGACGGCCAAGTCTCCAACCGCTAAAAAAGTGGCTAAAAAAGCAGCAGCTAAAAAAGCAGCTAAAAAAGTCGCCAAGAAGACAGGCAAGAAAGTTGCAAAAAAAACTGCAGCTAAAAAGAAAGTAACAAAAAAGAAAACGGCAAAAAAAGCAAAGTAAAAGGTAGATGATGGACAATTTCCTGCACTCAATGGAGTCAATTCCACTTTCGGATATCGTTAAAGAAGAGTATCGCAATTATCAAATCTATACTCTTATGGATCGTGCGATTCCTTATTTGCAGGACGGTCTTAAGCCAGGTCAGCGCAGGATTTTGTATACACTTTGGAGAAACCAATCAAAAGGTCTTACTAAAGTGAGTTCGGCCACTGGTCTTGTTCTAACTTTGCATCCACACGGACCAGCTTCAATTGAAAGTGCTATTGTTAATATGGCACAGGACTATACATTCTCTAATAACTACCCATTGATTGATAAAAAAGGGTATTTCGGAGAGAGAATGGAAACAGCTCCTGCAGCTGGTCGTTATATTGAATGTCGTCTTGGAAAAGTTTCAGAGTTTTTACTCTTTGATGATATGAACCAAGTTCAAATGGTTCCAAACTACGATGAAACTGTAATGGAGCCAGTGGCACTCCTTCCTAAACTTCCAATTATGCTTTTAAATGGTGCCGAGGGGATTGGAACTGGATTTAGTTCAGTCATTCCAAGCTTTAATCACAAAGATATCTGTGCTTCTTTGCAAACTTATCTTGAAACTGGAAAGCCTAAAAAGCTTAAGCCATATGTTCATTACTACGATGAAAAAATTGATGTAGATAAAAAAGGCCGCATGGTCTTTGGTATGCGCTTTGAAGAA
This sequence comes from uncultured Bdellovibrionales bacterium, assembly GCA_963976925.1. GTDB lineage: Bacteria > Bdellovibrionota > Bacteriovoracia > Bacteriovoracales > Bacteriovoracaceae > UBA4207. The sequence continues at coordinate 988 of CAXBMT010000138.1, read as the reverse complement.
ATCGCTGGATCTATTTATATCACTGAGCTTCCTCGTGGATATGACGCTCAAAAAATTTACCGCTTACTTACTAAGCATATTGATAATGACTATCTCAAAGACTTTATTGATAGCTCTGTTTCTAATGAAATTAAGATTGAACTGATCTTTAAGCGCGGACAACAGCCAAGTCTTGAAGAAGTTCAGGATAAAATTGGTGTTCAGTCATCAATGGTTCCAAATTACACGCTCATTTCTGAGCGTGGGGTACGAATATTTGATGCTCCAGAAGAAATAATCGAAATTTTTGCCGAGCAAAGATTGACTGTCGTTCGTCGTCGCTACGAACTTTTATCTGATGAGTACGAAAAGAAAATTCGTCAAAATAATGAAATTATCAAGTTTATTAAAAACAAAGAATATGAAATAGCAACGAAGTCGGCTAATAGAAAAACTTACGTTGAATATCTTGTGAAAAAGAAGTTCACATTCGCCGAGTATCTGGCCGACATGCCGATCTACCGCATGACTAAGGAAGAAGTTGCTAAGCGTCAGTTGCTCGTAAAAAACGATACGGCTAAGCTAAAAGAATTCCAAAAAATTGCCTCTTCACCAAAATTAGTTCGCTCTAAATTGGTTGAAGAGTTGCAAGAAGTTGATGCTTTTCTGACTGAATGGCTCAAGAATAAAGACAAAGAACAGGCCAATTTATACAAGAAATTAGAGAAAGATATGCCTAAAAAAGGGCGCCGCAAAAGATAAATCACAAAGGTGTGATTTTATGTTGGAATAAAATCTTCTTTCTTGCTAACCTATTGTTAATAGGAGTTTAGATAAATAGTGTTCATTTGTAGAAAAACACTATTTATTCATGGTTGAGTCACGGAGGATGCAGCATGAGTCTCACGAAGGCCGACATTGTCGAAAGAGTGTACAAGGAAGCAGGTTTCTCTAAGAAGGAAGCAGCTGACTTAGTTGATCTCGTTTTTAAAGTGATCAAAGACACTTT
>CAXBMT010000137.1:0-7217 GCA_963976925.1 uncultured Bdellovibrionales bacterium | reverse complement strand
AATATCACAGCTGTTGCCGGCACACTACTTTACTCAAGAAGTACTGGTATTTGTTATGAAGGCTCCGGTGGAACAGCCTGGGCTCCTTTTGACATCACGGCCGTTAATGCCACTCAAGGTGCAGCAGCTACAAAGGCAGATCTTCCGCCACTAGTTTTTGTTAATCAGGACGATGCTATCGATTACTGTTTAAATGTTGGGACCTATCCAAGTATTACTGGTCTTTCGGCTGCTCCATCCTTACAGCTTCCCTCAAGAAAGGAACAGATTGCTTTCACTCAATGGGATACGCAGTCTTTAAGTGACTCTAGTATTACTAGTCTTGAGACGGGTCTTTCGCTGAACTCATCGGCCAAGTGTAATTCATCAAATGCAAGTGGATTAACTGGTTATGCTGATACTGAGACTCCGGACAGTACTTCATCATACTCACTACCTGGAACAAACTCTTCAGGCATCAGATCTGTTGCCACTGGTTCATCTGTAACAGCTGCTTGTCAAAGCTTTGCAGGTGTTCAAGATGCTGTCGGTAATGTCTCTGAATGGGTACGTGATACTTTCAATGTTACCGCTCCAGAATTAGTTGCAGTTTCAGCTGATTACTCAACCAGTGTTGCAGGTTCTGTCTTGAGTGGAGCAAATCGCTATAGTGTTGATATCGGTACACCTCCAACTTGGGCAACGGGTGTCAGTGCTAGTCCGATTGGGCCTTGTAATGATACCGATGCCGATGATACTTGTGACGGTAATCTAGAATCATGGGCATTAGAAAATAAATTTAACGATGCTGGTAGATTCTTCATTCCTATGGGACTTCCGGTTCATAGAGACTTTGATGATAATACCGGAGACTCAATCAACAGTGCTGTTTATCCAACAGGTCATCCATTAGCTGGGCAACAAGTTGGAACAATTACCAGCTGGGCCAAAGTCATTGGACAATCTTCAGGTATTACTTCGTCACAACTTCACAGCGACTCGGTTAATTTCAATATGGCTAATATTGGAACCGCAACGGCAGCTCTAGTTTCAGCCGGTGGATTTAATGATGGATCTAGTGCTGGTTTGTATAGCTTTGAGCTGCAAACAACGACTTCAACTGCTGTAGATATAGGTTTTAGATGTGCAGCTCCTGTTACAGGTACATACGACCCATAATTCTTTTAATAATCATAAATTATTTGCTATGATCAGCTGACTCTTAATGATGGAGCTTTAAATGGGTTTTCTTGATCGTTTTACTCAACCAGTTTCAGATTCTACGCAATCACAAAATAAGATTGTTGCTTTCATCAATCAAAAGGGCGGTGTCGGCAAAACGACGATGGCTTTTAATTGTGCTCATGCACTAGCAAAGCGTGGAAAAAAAGTTCTGGCGATCGATCTTGATCCACAAGCGAACCTCTCTCTTCTTTTTGGTTTTGAAACAAGTGATGAAAAGCCCTATCATATCCATCATTTAATGATTAATTCAGTTCGTGAACTTAAGGCCCTGCATGTTCCGGCCATGGTTCAAGATGTTTTAGTTCAAGGCGAAGTTGATCTTCTTCCTGCAGGCCAAGAGCTTTCTGGGTTTGAATTAACTGTGGCAGGTGTGAATTTTCCACGCCAACTTATTCTTAAAAAGTTTTTAGAAAAAAATGGTCTTCTTGATCGTTATGATTTTATTGTCATCGATTGCCCACCAACACTTGGTCTTTTAGTGGTAAATGGACTTTGTGCATCTAGTGGTGTGATTGTTCCATTTAGACCCGATGAGTTTTCAAGAAAAGGTCTTGCTCACCTTAATGAAGTGCTAGCAGACATTGACGATATGGGCGTGGTTGCTGCTCCTAAAGTTTTAGCTCATGTTCCAAATCTTGTTGATATAAGAAGAAAGCAAGAAGAAGAAGATTTAGCCCTAATCGCAGGAGATGTAGGAGCTAAGAATGTATTAGCGCCATTTTTTAATCGCGCACAACTTGTTAAAACACAAGCGGCCAGAAAATCTGTTTTTGACTACAACGCCAAAGAATTTTTAGGTCTTCAAAATCAGTTTAATCAAATGGCCGAACTTATCGATAACTGGGAAGTTCAGTGAAAAAAAATAAAAACCCACTTTATGTTGTAACTAATGATGGTAAAGACGTTCTAGAAGCCAACGGCCTATTTGACGCTCTTTTTAAAAGACTTGGGCTTGAGCCGATGATGCAACAGCTTGAAGTTTTACTAAAAGCACTTCTTGGTATGGTGACTTCTTATGCTGTCTTTGCAGCTGTCAAAGAGTGGCTCGATCAATTCGTCGCAACCATGGAAGACTTTGTAAAAAAGATCGATCCAGTTCTAGCTTTTTCAATTTTTAATTAACGAGAACGTTTTCGACTCGGAGTGTACTTCGTCGCTTGAGATCCTCGAAGATCCCAAGGATTAGAGAGTATTTCGCTTTCTGTTGGCTTAGCTTCTTCTTTTTGCACAGCAGCTTGGCCTGTTGAGATTGAATCTTCCACATATTCATTAGTCTTCTGACTTATTTCAACTGGTGGAGTAAGCGTTTGGACTAACCACTCCTGTTCTGCTTGAAGGCGAGAGCCCCAATCCGCAGCTGAGGCTTGCCACACTGTGGCAAAAAGCGTAAGAAAAGCTAACAAATTTTTAATTTTTAGATCCATACAAAGATGATGACACACACGCAATTAGATTTAAAGCTTGAAGCTTATCAATATGACCTCCCTCCCGAGTTAATTGCTTCTAGACCCGTTGCCGGTAGGGATGGATCTCGATTATTAGTCTACGACGAAAGCAGTGATAAAGTTATTCACACTGACTTTAGGCAACTTGATCAATTTATTGATTCTCAAACGACCATGATTTTCAATCGCTCTAAAGTATTTCCTTGTCGCATAAAAGCTAAAAAAGAAACTGGCGGAGCGCTTGAAGTTTTCTTTTTACAAAGTGAAAGTGAGAACGCACTTTTTCATGTCCTAATAAAAAGCTCTTCTCGAAAGCCAGTCGGCATGCCGATTATTTTCCCAGATGATTCAACTGCCTTAATAACTAAAGCCTTCGATGATGGAACTTTTGAGATCATTGTTACAACGAATATAAGTAAACTATTAAGTACTCATGGAAAAATTCCAATTCCTCCCTATATCAGAGGCGGGGAGAGTGATGCCAAAGATTTAGAAGATTACCAAACGGTCTATGCTAAAGAAGTTGGTAGTGTTGCTGCACCTACTGCCGGTCTTCACTTTACACCAAAGATTTTCGCTCAACTTGAAACTAAAGGCATAAAGCGCGCCGAACTTGCTCTTCATGTTGGCATGGGAACCTTCGCACCCGTTAAGAGCGATGTTATTACTGATCATCAAATGCATAGTGAGAGTTTTTGCATCTCTAAAAAAGATATTGATGTGATTAATAGTTCAAAGAAAAGAATTGCTGTCGGTACCACGTCATTAAGAGCGCTTGAAAGTGGCTGGAAAGATCAAGCTTTCGCACTAGAGGCTGAAAAGTGGCATAGTACAAATATTTTTCTTCATCCTGGAAAAGAAGTGAAAAGTATCGATGGGATTTTAACCAATTTTCACTTACCAGGTTCAAGTCTGATCATGTTGGTGTCATCTATCATTGGTCGGGAAAAAACTTTAAGTCTTTATCAAGAAGCGGTAAAAGAGCGTTATCGGTTTTTCTCCTATGGAGATGCCATGTTAATTTTACGAAAAGGTCGCTCGTGAGTTTTTTTGAATTACAAGCAACAAGTGGAAAAGCTCGCGCTGGTGTTATTCACACCGCTCATGGGGATATCGAAACACCTATCTTTATGCCTGTCGGGACTCGCGCTTCAGTTAAGACTTTGTGGCAAGAAGAACTTAGACAGATGAATGCCCAGATTATTCTCGGCAATACTTATCATTTATATCTTAGACCTGGTCATGAGCTTGTCGAGCGACTCGGTGGGCTTCATAAGTTTATGGCATGGGATCGTCCGATTCTAACCGACAGTGGGGGATTTCAGGTGTTCTCATTGGCGGCAATGAACAAGCTAACCGAAGAGGGCGTTCGTTTTAAGTCTCATATTGATGGCAGCTCGCATATGATCTCGCCTGAAGTCTCAATGAAGATTCAACGTGCACTTGGCTCTGATATCGTTATGGCCTTTGATGAATGTCCGGCGCTTCCGGCAACTAAAGAGCAATTAAAAACCAGCATGGAGTTAACACTTCGTTGGGCCAAGCGTTGTCAGTCGGTTGAATTACAACAACATCAAAACCTTTTTGGAATTGTTCAGGGTGGGCTTCATCAAGATTTACGTCTTGAGTGTATGCAGCGACTTGAAGAAATGAATTTCCCAGGTCTAGCGATCGGTGGTCTTTCTGTTGGCGAAAAAAATGAAGAGATGCGCGGCTTTTTAGAAGACTTTGTTTCGCAGATGCCTGAATCAAAACCTCGCTATTTGATGGGTGTTGGTAAACCTTTAGATGTCCTTCATGGCATCAAGCAGGGTTTAGATATGTTCGACTGCGTTTTACCGACTAGAAACGCAAGAAACGGTCAGTTTTTGACTAAGAAAGGGCCTCTCAATATCAAAAAAGAGCGTTTTAGAGAGGATCAGCTGGCTCCAGATCCAGACTGCTCATGTAAAGTCTGTGCCATATACACTAGAGCCTATGTTCATCATTTATTTAGAGTTGGAGAGTATTTAGCGGGGCAAATGATTAGCTATCATAATCTGCACTTTTACTTACAAATGACGCAGGATGCACGCAAAGCAATTAAGTCTGATTCGTTTGACGAGTTTTATGCCAAGTTCTATAACGACTACATCTCACAAGAGTATAAATAGTCTTTTTATCCGAGGAATTTATGGATTTTTTCTTTTCATCAGCCTTTGCACAAGAAGCCGCTAACCCTGCTGCTGCGCAAAACCCAATTATGTCTTTTGTTCCATTCATCGTTATCTTCGCAATTTTTTACTTTCTTGTTATTCGTCCACAAAAAGGAAAAATTGTTGAAGAGCAAAAAATGCTACAGCAGCTTTCTAAAGGCGATGAGATCTATACTAAAGCAGGCATCATTGGAACGATTCATGGCATGACTGATAAAGTTGTGACTCTTGAAGTCGAAAATGGTGTAAAGTTTAAGATTCTAAGATCTCAAATTGGCGGCTTGGCAAAAACAATTTTTGAACAAGCAGAGCCAAAGAAAGCTTAGTAAGGATCAAATATGTTTGGACTTGGCACTGGCGAGCTACTCTTAATTTTATTTATTGCTTTGGTCTTTATCGGCCCAAAGAAGCTGCCAGAGCTGGCGCGAGGACTTGGTAAAGGTATTCGCGAATTTCAAAAAGCTAAAGATGACTTTATGGATCAGGTGAATACACCTGATCCAACTCCAAGCGAAGATAAAAGCCTGCCTAAAGGCGTCAACGATTCAAACGTCGCTGCACAAAATCATGAAGCTCATTCGAGTGAAGAAATAAAAAAGAATTCCTAACCATTGCTTGCAAGTTATCCTTTCCAGACTCTATAATTCAATAGCTTACGAATTCTTATCTTTGAATCAGTTTAGGAGACCCCATGAAAAGAAGCTGGTGGACCCGCTTTTCGTTTTTATTAGTTGTAACTCTCGTGTCTGTCATGATGATTATGCCAACTTTTGTAAAGTTCGCTGAAGATTCTGGCTATCCGGTTAAATCAAAAATCAATTTAGGTCTTGATCTTCAAGGCGGCCTATACATGATTTTAGGTATCGACTTTAATAAGGTTTATAAAGACGAAGTTACTAACTATGCTCGTAAGATTGAGTTCGTTTTAAAAGACCAAGGTCTAAGCGCAACGATTGGCGATCTGAATGTTGAAGATCCAGAAGATCCTTCACACTCAATTGTTTTAAATGATGTCGCGACAGTTGAAAAAGCTAAAGACACTATTCGTGAATACTTTCCAAGTATTCTTCGTCTAACCAATGAAAATGGCTCTGAGTTAACTTACGCTCTTACAAAAGTTGAGCGTTCAAAAATTGAAGAGCAATCAGTCAGTAAATCAATTGAAGTTATTAGAAATCGTATTGATGAATTCGGTGTTACTGAACCTGAAATCGTTTCTCAAGGGACAGATCGTATTGTTGTTCAACTTCCAGGTGTTCGTGATATTGATCGTGCAAAAGAGCTTATTGGTAAAACAGCTAAGCTAGAATTTAAACTTGTTAATAATGAAGTTCCTTTTGCTAATCTTTCTGGTTGGCTTGAAAAAGCAAAAGCCGAAGGGATTGTCTTTAAAAAGGGTGAGAGATTTTCATCTTATATAGAAGAACTTAATACTTTCCTCAAGAATGATCTTCCAGACGGAAGCATCTTAGCTTTTGAGAGAAAAATTAATCCACAGACAAATGAAGTTATCTCTGAAGTTCCTTATGTAGTGGACGCTGCCGCTCGTATCACTGGTGAGAATCTTCAAGATGCACGAGTCTTAATTGATCAGCAAAAAAATGAACCATACGTTTCACTTGAGTTTAAACCTCAAGGCGCAAAGCTTTTTGAAGATCTAACTGGTGATAATGTTGGAAGAAACCTAGCTATTATTCTTGATGGCAATGTTTACTCTGCACCAACCATCCAAACTCGTATTGGTGGTGGTCGCGCACAGATTACATTAGGCCAAGGTGGCTTTAATAAGATCATGCAAGAGGCGAGAGATCTTGCCCTAGTTCTAAGAGCTGGTGCTCTTCCTGTTCAGTTAGACTTTCTTGAGCAAAGAACAGTTGGTCCCTCTCTTGGTGCGGATTCAATTGAGCGTGCTGAAATTGCTGGCTTGATTGGTAGTGCTATCGTCTTCTTATTTATGTTCTTTTATTACAGAATCTCTGGCGGTATTGCGGTTTTCACTCTTATCGTGAACGTTCTTATTGTACTAGCTTGTTTAGTTGGGCTTGAAGCAACTCTAACTCTTCCTGGTATCGCAGGTATTGCTCTGACGGTTGGTATGGCCGTGGATGGTAATATTATTATCTACGAGCGAATACGAGAAGAGATGAAAAAGGGTGTTGGCTTTTACAAGTCTGTTGAAAATGGTTTTTCTACCGCCTTTTGGACAATTATTGATGCCAACATCACAACAGCACTTGCTGGTCTATGTCTTCTAAACTTTGGAACAGGTCCAATTAGAGGTTTTGCCGTCACACTACTGATTGGTATTGCGGCAACAATTTATACTTCTTACTTTGTTGGGAAGATGTTGTTT
>CAXBMT010000136.1:0-7259 GCA_963976925.1 uncultured Bdellovibrionales bacterium | reverse complement strand
GCTTAGAAGCTGCAATACGAAGGCCTTCTTTTTCAAAGCGACCAATGATATTACCGATATTGTTATCTTCTACTGCGTTTGGCTTGATGATACTAAATGTCTTTTCCATATTAGACTCCCTTTATATTAACCGTTTTTTTCTTTTAAGATTTTTTCCATTGTTTCACCAAGTTCAGCCGGTGATCTGGCGACATTGACTCCACACTGTTCAAGAATTCTAAATTTCGCTTCAGCTGTATCATCACCACCAGAGATAATTGCTCCAGCGTGACCCATACGTTTTCCAGCAGGAGCCGAAGCACCAGCGATAAAAGAAACTACAGGCTTGGTCATGTTCTTTTGGATCCAACGAGCAGCATCTGTTTCAGCAGATCCACCAATTTCACCAATCATGATCACAGCTTCTGTGTCCTTATCTTTTTCAAACAGCTCAAGCATATCAATGAAGTTTGTTCCATTAACTGGATCTCCACCAATACCAACACAAGTTGATTGACCAATTTCTCTTTGAGTTAATTGATAAACAGCTTCGTAAGTAAGTGTTCCTGAACGAGAGATAACACCGACTTTACCTGGCATATGAATATGACCTGGCATAATACCGATCTTACACTCACCCGGAGTAATGATGCCTGGGCAGTTTGGTCCAATCAAGCGTGAGTTAGAGCCTTTAAGAGCTCCTTTCACTTTGATCATATCAACGATTGGAATACCTTCTGTGATCGCAATGATCAAAGGGATATTCGCATCAATACATTCAAGAATTGAATCGGCTGCAAAAGGAGGTGGAACAAAAATCATAGCAGCATTTGCGCCAGTTTTTTCCACGGCTTCTTTCATTGTGTTAAAAACTGGAAAACCTTCATGAACTGTTCCGCCCTTACCAGGAGTTACGCCACCAACAAAGTTAGTACCGTAATCGCGAGATTGAAGAGAATGGAAAGTTCCCTGTTTACCAGTGAAACCAACTGTTACGAGTTTGGTGTCGCGTCCAACTAAAATGGCCATTATGCCCCCTTACCTTGTACAGCATCGACAACCTTTTTCGCCGCATCGGCAAGATCGTCAGCTGCAATGATCGCTAGACCTGATTCATTAAGAATTTTTTTACCAAGAGCTACGTTAGTACCTTCAAGGCGAACAACTAGAGGAACTTTAACCCCTAATTCTTTCGCAGCACCAACAACACCTTCAGCGATGATGTCACATTTCATGATTCCACCAAAGATGTTTACAAGAATGGCTTTAACTTTTTCATCAGAAAGAATGATTGAGAATGCTTTTTGAACAGTCTCTTTCGTTGCTCCGCCGCCTACATCTAGAAAGTTGGCTGGCTCTCCACCGTGAAGCTTAATGATGTCCATTGTACCCATGGCAAGACCGGCACCATTAACAAGACAGCCAATATTGCCATCAAGAGAAATATAAGAAAGGCCGTACTTAGCCGCTTCTAATTCTTTTTCACTTTCTTCAGTTGGGTCGCGCATTTCTTCAATTTCAGGATGTCTAAACAATGCATTGTCATCAAAGTTTAATTTTCCATCAAGAGCGATAACGTCACCGTCTTTCGTTGTCACAAGTGGATTGATTTCAGCAATCGTACAATCCTTAGCAACATAAAGATTATAAAGACCTTCAAAGAAAGCCGATGCTTTTTTGATGACTTCTTTATCTTTCATACCGATACCGTAAGCAAGCTTTCTTCCAACGAATGGAGTGAAGCCAACGGCAGGATCGATAGCAACTTTGATAATTTTTTCAGGTGTTTCTTCAGCAACTTTTTCGATTTCTACGCCACCTTCAGAAGATGCCATAAAAGTGATCTTGCCAGTTGCGCGATCGAGAACGAGACCTGCGTAGTACTCGTGATCAATGTCACATCCTTCTTCGATAAAAAGTGTTAAAACTTTTTTACCTTCAGGTCCTGTTTGGTGAGTAACTAAAGTTTTGCCAAGGATGTCTGTTGCGTGAGTCTTAACTTCATCAAGACTTTTTGCAAGCTTAACTCCTCCAGCTTTTCCTCTACCACCAGCGTGGATTTGTGCTTTCACAACCCATACTTTGGTTTTTAAAGTTCCGGCTACTTTAACTGCTTCGTCTACAGTCTTAGCAACTTTACCGGCTAGAACCTTGATGCCAAATTGGCGCATAAGTTCTTTGGCTTGGTATTCGTGCACGTTCATGAATTTCTCCTCGGAAAATTTCCGTTTGGCAGTTGCACTCAGCGTGTCAGTTTAGATGGGCTCATATTAAGGGGTGGCATTGCATCCTGAAAGGAGCAATGCACCCAAAACCGTTGATTTTTCTCACATGTTTGCAGACAAAATGTTATTTTGTCTTAAATGATTGTGGATAACTTGGAGATAACATCATGAGTGTAAAATACCATACTTTAGAGCCTGCCTATTTTCGTCTCGATGGAGGCGCAATGTATGGGATTATTCCAAAACCTTTGTGGAATAAAGTTCATCAAGCCGACGATTTTAATCGTGTAGATATGGCGCTGCGTGTTTTAGCTATTGAAACTAAGACGCGCTTCATTATTATCGACACAGGAATTGGTGATTATCACGGCGAAAAGTTCGACAATCGTTTCGACGTGCGCGGAGAAAAAAATCCTCTCGTAAAAGCTATTGAATCGATGGGAAGAAAAGCATCAGAAGTTACTGATCTGGTTATCTCTCATCTACATTTCGATCATGTCGGCGGCATAGGTATCAAGAACGAGCAAGGCGAGCTTGAAGCGGTCTTTAAGAACGCTAGTCTGCACCTTCACCGCGATCATTGGGCCTACGCTCACACTCCAACAGAACGCGATAGTGGCTCTTTTCATACTCAAGATTTTGATCCGGTTGTAGATTTTTATCGCACAGAAAATAAGATTGTTTGGCATGAGGGAGAAAGTGGAACAATTTTAACTTATGATGATGGACAAGAACTTAACTTTAAATGCTCTCATGGCCACACACCATTTCTGATGCATCCTCATGATGATAAATTTATTTATCTAGCTGATTTGATTCCTACTTCAAATCACGTTCATATCCCTTGGGTCATGGGTTACGATATTTCTCCTGGAGTGACGACAAAAGATAAGAGAGAGTTTTTAGATTTTATTATTGATAAAGATTTGACCATTATTTTTGAGCATGATCCTAAATTTTGGGGTTCTAAAGTCAGAACAGATGTTAAAACCGGCTTTGCCGTTGACTCACCTATGGCAACACAGAAGGGATCGAGTCAAAGATTAGAGCTATAATTTTCTTTAAGCTGATCAAACTCTTTTTTAAGAGCAGATATTTTTTGATCAATCTTTTGCTTTAAAGGATTAAAGAGCTCTTGAAAGCGCGCTTCCATTTTAACTTTATGTGACTTTCTGTACTGTCTGATTGCTTTAGATTCTGCAGAAAGTGTACTGGCGACTTCCCCAAGCTGCTTTGATGTCTCTTCAATCTCTTCATAAAGCCTAGACAACATAGGACTTTCTTCTTTCAGATTATTAGCTTGTTCCATCGAATCAATAATTAATGACTGCAGTACGGGCGCAATTTCTTTGCCATAAACGCGATCATATTTATTAAATGCTCTAAAGGTGACTGCAACACTGAGACGTTGATGCCAGATCTCATCCAACTTAATCGCCATCTGATTTAAGGTTTCATATTTTTCAAGTCGATACTGTAATGGCCTAGATAAAGATTCCCAAATTTTTTCCTTAAAAATCTGAAGATCTGTATTAAAACGATTTGCAGAACTCTCGTAATGCTTGAGTTCGCCTTGATAAATATGACCTTTTGAATTTGTTTTAACCCAGTCCATGCTTTTAAACCACGGGTAAGCAGAGAGAAGAGAAGCGAGTCTAGCAGTCGTACCTTTTGGTTTAACTGCTAGCTCATAAGTATAATCACCTCGAACCCAAGATGGTGTTTGAGCAAACTCAAAACGTTTAAAAGGAACTAAACCTTGTACTAACTCTCCTTGCGAAGATATTTCAACAGGATCAGTTGCTAATACTCTTCCATCAATACTAGAAACTTTTAAAAAGGCTTCACCCTCAATGACTCCGGGAACAGCGGCCCAAACAACGTTGCTATCTTTGGTCATTCTAACAATATGTGGAGTTTTATTTTCTAGAATGACTTGGTTGAACTGCTCGATGTCTGCAGCTTCAAGACCAATTAAGTCATAGGTCTGAAGCCTAAACTGAGCAAACCATAAAACTGAAATAATTAAAGCTAAACTTGCTGCAACTGCAGCTGAGATTTTTATCCATGGCTTTGCTGGTTTTTCGTCTTCAATAATTGAATCTTGAAACCCTAGATTTGGTGAAGTTTTGTCCTCTTCAGCAATAAGTTCATGTTGATCATGAGCAGGTAGATCAGGGACAGCTGGATCAGATTCATTAGCATGCTCGTGCTGACTGTTTAGTTCATTATCATGGATAGCTACATGATCTATCGCCATAGAAACTTCGTCAGGTAAAGGCGGAAGATCGACATCGACATCGCTAGCAAGCTTAAGGGCAGGTTTTGACTCTTCGGTAATCTCTGGGGAGTTTACCGGAGGATGTTCTTCTACTTCTGATTGTTCTTTGAAAATAAGCTCACGAAAGATCATTTGATCAGCAAATGGAAGCCAAGTTCCCCCGCCTTCTTTCCAAACTAAGTCCTTATGACCAATCACACCTAGGGCGAATAAATTGACCATTTCATCAGTTTGATAAGGACCGCGGTGTTGATCACCTTTAAAAATGAACCATTGTCCTTCATGATCTGAATGCTGTTTCATAACTTCTATGTTATCCTGCCATGCATGAAAGCCCAAGATAAAAGTCACATTGAGATTCAAAAGATTTTAAACCGTCGTGGTGAAGAACAAATTAAATCATCCATCAGTTATGATGAATGTGAAAAAATTATTCTGACAGCTGCTAGTGACTTGGGAGTGATTCGCAATGATGGGCGACGTGGAGCGGCCTTTGGCCCAAGCTGTATCATTAACGCTTTTAAGAAATTTGCCTGCCATTTAAAGGATAATAAAAAAATTCAATTATTAGAAATTCCCCAAAGTCATTTAAGCTTCAATCAACTTCAACAAGAAGAGAATGAGGCCATTAAACTTGTACTAAGCGCTAAAGATCGCACTCATATTTGTCATTTAGGTGGAGGGCATGACCATATTTATCCTCTGATCAAGGCATTAACAGAGCATTTTAAAAAGAAGATTCATATCATTAATATTGATGCTCATCTTGATACTAGAGATGATGAATTTTATCACTCAGGAACACCATTTCGCCAAATTATGAGAGAACTTAAAGATGTTCGCCTGAGTCAAATTGGCATTCAAGATATCTCAAATATTCCTAGTAATTGGAACAAAATGAATATGTCAGTTCATCGTTTATCAGATCTAACAGCTCTAACTAAAAATTTTACGAATTATGATGAACCTTTGATTGAAAAAATTTTAAATATTAACTCGAGGGAGATCACTGTCTTTAGTATAGATTTAGACGCTATTTGCGGCCATGAGTTTAGTTCAGTGAGTGCTGTTAATGCACAAGGAATGCCTCTTCACTTTGTTAAAGAAATGCTAGCTTTTTACCTTAAAACGGTTGAACAAAATATTGTAGGTCTTTACGAATACAATCCAATGTTTGATGACCTTGCTGCTAAAGATGCAAAAGTCTGCGCTGATTTAATGAATATGGTCCTAATCTAAATAATTTTTACACTCTGCATTATAAAAAATCTCGCAATATGGTAATTTAGCCAAATAAAGGAGATTTTATGTTTAAAATCAGTATCTTAGTTGCGATAGTTGCAACAATAACATCGTTTAACGCATACAGTGCAGGAATATCTCTTCATGCTGCCAGCGTTACGAAAAACCATAACAAGTCTACGACATTTAACCGTCCCTATATCTATGATGCCGGAATCGAAAGGTCCGCGTACATTGGCCTAATCAACTATGAAAGTGTCGGATTAGATCAAAAAGACTTTGAGCAACTGAAGGCTGATAAAATGCAGGTTCTAAATAGTGCTTGTAAGCTCTTTGGATTTAAAAAGGCTCTAGATGGCCTAATGAAAGAAACTTATATTAGTGCTCCCTTAGATCAGGCAGTGCCTCTAGCTACTCTAACTAAAGATGGCTCGTATTTAGGACAGCTACATATCAAAGGCAGTTATTCAAATTACAGAGAGTCTATGTACACGATTAATTCAATGATTTGTAAGTAGGGTCCCCAAAAACAAAAAACCCTAGCTTTCACTAGGGTTTTTCGAGAGACATTTGATGGAGATTTGAATCAATCCTAGATTCTAGGCTCCTACACACACACACTAATACTTATTGCATAGAGTGTGCCAACTTTTAAAACACTATAGTAAGCAGCTAAGTAACTGTTAATTCAAATCAAAATCAAAAACAGAGGGTCATAATTTTGACGAATACCGTTTTTTCGCGACGAGCATCTGACATTAAATCAGCCCTGTCCATTTAGGAATTGTGAAAGTCTTTGTACTGCGAGTTGAAGCGCGTCATCATTGTTTTCTAATTTATAAAGCGTGTCTACATGATGCCAAATCTTACGGGACTCTTTTTGCACTATATCAATTTCGACGACAAAGCCATCAGAGTGTAGATTAAGTGTAATTCGACCTAGACGATGTTGATCGTTGTCAATATTGATAAAGAAGTCTTGGGGATATTCAATTTTTTTCATTTTTTAAAGGATTAACAAATGCGCTACTTACTGACTATGCTTTTTATTCTCCCTATCACAACCCACGCTTGTCTTGAGCTCAAGCAAGACAGCATCGATGTTCAATGGACCGGTTATAAGACTGCGGCCAAGGTTGGTGTTAGTGGAACTTTCAAAGAAATCACTTACACAGGTAAAACTAAGGCTGACGATGTTGATGACCTGTTAACTGGTTCTGCTCTGACAATGAACCTTAGTACTCCAAGCAGCGGAAATGCAGGCCGTGATATGAACCTTAAAACAAAGTTCTTTAAACTTATCGGAAACCAAGCTATTGCAAGTGTTAAGAAGATTGAAAAAGGTCTAGCTCGTGTTGATGTTAAGATGGGAAAAAAGGTTGTTGATGTAGCCTTGGTTCCAGACTTAAAAGATGATGTTCTTACTTTGACAGGGACTCTTGATATGTTTGATTTTGCAATTGATAGTGCATTTGCTTCTATTGCAAAAACTTGTCGCGCTCTTCACGAAGGCAAAACGTGGAATGACGTTG
>CAXBMT010000135.1:0-7273 GCA_963976925.1 uncultured Bdellovibrionales bacterium | reverse complement strand
AACTTAACAGGTACGGGTTTTTTTCCAAGTCTTTTAGCGATCTCTTTGCCGACCTCAATGTCATAGCCCATGAGTTCGCCTTGTTGATTGGTAAAACTAAAAGGTCTAAATTCTCCTGATGAGGCAAATGAGAAAGTGTTCTCTTCATTTTTTTGGCAAGACGAAAATAAGACAACTAAAGATAACATTATCAAACGAAACATGATCACTCCTCATATCAGGTGATAAGCCTAGCATTTTCAATACCTTGAAGAAACCTTATAGCGTCATATTAGTTAAAGCCGAAAATATCTATACTTTAGTTGTTGAAATTACATAGGTTTTGCATAAAGTTCTCTTTTTTGATAAAAAACAAATTAGGTTTTGACTTACTTTGGGAGTTGTTAATTTGAAAAGGTTAAAAGATATCAATTGGAACCACCTTTACTGTTTCTATGAAGTTGCTAAGGCTCAATCCTTAAAGAGTGCAGCTCTAGTTATAGGGGTTGCCTCCTCAACAATATCTGAGCAATTAAAAAAATTAGAACAAAGTCTTGGGCTTAAGCTTTTTGTAAGAAGCTCAAAGGGATTATTTTTAACGAAAGATGGCGAGAGACTCTTTGAGCACGCTAGAGAGATGTTCGAAGCTGGTAGCAAGCTTTTAGACAATGTCTCGCAAAGTGATGTTGGTGGCTATCCCGTAACCGTAGGTATTGAAGAGACGATCTCCTTTGATGTTGCTACTGAATTTGTATCTCAATACTGGGATGTGTTTACACCTTTTGGTACGGTCAATACTTCTCGCCAAATGGAGCATGATACTCTGGTCGAAAACCTTCTTAATGGTCAAGTCGATTGGGGGATATCATTAAAAAGTTCTTCCCGTAAAAATATCGTCGCCGAAAAAATTGGATCCTTTCAACTGACTTTTTTATGTGCGAGTGAGCTTTACTCTAAGTTCATCGAACCAAAGGATATTCTTCGAAATATTCCGTTGGCGCAGAGTTCATGGGATACCAATCTCAACAAGGCGATTGAAAACTATTTAAAGAAACATGATATCTACCCCAAAGAAACCATCTCCAGTGATCACTTTGATTATGTAAAAAAACTCTGCTCAAGAGGACGCTGTATTATTTATGTCGCGGAAAACCCTCTTGACGATTATGAAGGCTTGAAAAAGTTTCAAGTAGCTGATCCACTACAAATTGATTTGTTTGCTCTTTGGAAGAAGAACAATGAAAACATGTTAAGTATTAAGAAGCTTAAAGAGTTGATTAAGTCTAAATTGGCTCATGTACCTAATAGATATACTGACCTCGATCTTCAAATTGAAGTTTCTGAAGTCTCTGATGAGCTGCTACGCTGATATGCTTCCCAAGCTATCAGTTTTGCACTTTCAAGTTTTGATAGGGCTTGTTCAACAACTCTTTGGATTTCACTTGTGCTGGACTCGGCATCTTGTGAAAGCTTATTAACGACTTCTTTTGTCGTTTTTTCGCCATCAAGCATAAACCAAATTTTTGATAAATCACTATTAATGGCAAAAGCTTTATCATCGCTATTGATAAGGACGAGGTTACCCTTTTCATCTTTTGCCATTTTCCCCAGTCTGACAGGGAATTTACTTTCTATACTCATAATTCCTCCTGAACCC
This sequence comes from uncultured Bdellovibrionales bacterium, assembly GCA_963976925.1. Taxonomy (GTDB): domain Bacteria; phylum Bdellovibrionota; class Bacteriovoracia; order Bacteriovoracales; family Bacteriovoracaceae; genus UBA4207. Next base: position 5,637 of record CAXBMT010000135.1, on the reverse strand, counting down.
ATTATGCAAACCTGTGCACTAGGAAGCTAGGACTATGAGAACTCGTTCGGTAGAGACGAAGTTACTAAGGGGAAGTAAGTGATTTCTCGAGAAAAAGCACTAAATCGTCCTTCTCTTGAGTGCTAAGTTTAAGTCCATTTCTTAGAAATGGTTGAATGATATTGTCTTCGATATCAGTCAGAACTTCAGGGTCTTTTACAACTTCTAGCTCAACGCTATATGGTCTAAATGTCTCATCTGCGGGTGTAAAGTTCTTAAGATTGGCTAGAACATCGTCGTAATGCTCCACAACTTCTTTAATAGTAGAAAACACTCCATTATGCATATACGGAGCACTTTTAGCGATATTTCGAAGTCCAGGTGTCTTAAAAGCGAAGCGTTGTCTATAGCCGCGATCAACTGGCTGACCCTTAACTTGCAAAGGAGGCACGCCAACATTCATCACCATATTATTTGTTAATAGTGGGCCATGATGACAAACAACACATCTAGCTTTACCCATAAATATATTTAAGCCATTTTTCTCTTTAAGGCTTAGTGCTGAATTATCTCCAGCTATATAGCGATCAAGTGGAGTTTGGTTGACTTGAAATCTCCATGCGATAAAACTTTCCATAGCTTTAGCGGCATGACCTATATTGTGTTTTTCACCTGGAAATACAGTATTGAACATTTCTGTGTATGACTTTCCATTTGGAGCTTGAGTCAACTTAAGCTTGGTAATGATACCGTCCCATATCTGGATTGAATCATTTAAATCTGCAAGAGGGTTTGAGCCAGGCTTACCTAGCATTTCATCATGAGACAAAAGAGGAAAGATGACTTGCGCCGCTAGGGCAGTATCAAGATTTTTTGTAATTTCAGGATGATCTTTAAGCTTTTCTTCAGGAGTTATAAGTTCTTTTGTTCTGCGATCGATTCTAACTCTAGCATCCCAAAACATTTCCATTTGATCTTCATGACCTAAATTCCAAAGAGGTGGAGAGTGTCTTTTAATGATCTCTCCACTTGCTTGAGTTCTTGATCCAGCTCTGGAAACTCCACCTTCACCGATGGCCAAAGCTAGCTTGTCACCAGTTCCAATCATAGGATGGTGGCAATCATGACATGAGATATTGTTATTTCCCGATAGTTGCTTATCTCTAAAGAGCTCATGACCTAGAACAAGTAAGTCTTGGGGAGGGCGAGCAATTGTAGTCGGAGTCGAGATAAGAAACTGATCTAATCTAGCTCTTAAGTAGGTATCAAGGTCTTGCCCATGGGCCACAGAAATAAGGAATATAAACGAAGCAAAGATTTTCATCACGAAATAGTGCTAAAAAGAGTTTGAGGCGTCCAACTTTTTATTTATCAATATCAATGATGTTTAATTTCTTAGACTTAAGGCTTCTAATCTCCTTTGGCATTGCATCAATGATCGCACTCTGCATTGCTTCAATAATATTCTCTTTAAGAAAACTTCTAGAATGAACTAGGCTGACCTCGCGACTAGGAGCGGGAGACTGGAAAGGTCTTAACATATTTTTTTTCTCACTCGTCGATAAGGCCAATGTGGCGAGATGAGGAAGAAAGGTATATCCACCTTGAGTTCTAACCATATTCTTTAAAGTTTCCAGGTTCCCACTTTGAAAGCGAACATTCTTAATCACACTTGGAGCTTTACCAGAAAGTGAGCAAAATTTAATAACCTGATTTCTAAAGCAATGTCCTTCATCGAGAAGCCACACATCGTTCTCAGTCAGATCAGACTCTTTAACAGTCTTTTTCTTAACAATAGGTGATTGAGATGAAGCATATAGATAGAAAGGTTCATAAAAAAGTACACGTTCAATAATATTATTATTTTTAAGGGGTGTTACTAAAAGACCAGCATCAATTTTATCTCTAGCGAGAAGTTCAATAATTTCGTCTGTCTGATGCTCTTCAATGGTTAAATCGATTTCAGGATATTGTTTTGCAAACTTATGAAGGAATAAAGGGATTACATATGGGGAGAGTGTTGGAATAACTGCGAGTTTAAATTCACCTCTAAGTCCAGCTTCTTTATTTAAAGCAATCAGTCCAAGTTTTTTATGCTCATTAATAATAACTTTAGCTTGCTCAATAATAAGCTTGCCTTGCTCAGTCGCCATAATAGGCTTTTTGGTTCGATCAAAAACGATTATTCCAAGCTCTTCCTCAAGTTTTTGTAATTGCATGGAGAGTGATGGCTGAGTGACATGACACTCTAGAGCAGCTTTTCCGAAGTGACGATGACGATCGACAGCTAAAAGGTATTCTAGTTGCGTAATTGAAGACATACTTACTCGATAGTTAAAAGCTATAATTTTTTTTAAATAGTATCTTTATGCTATGGCTCTGGTGGCGCTTTTGTCAAAGCTTTTACAAAGCTGTCTTGATAGATTGGCTTCGTCCCGTGACCTTCAAAGAGAATAAATTCCTTAACATCAACTGCTATTGAAAATCTCTCCTCAAACCAAGGGGAAAGCTCACCATCAACCGGAATATTTCCTCTCGTTCTAGCTATCGTCCAATGTGGAATAAACTCCTTATTATCAATGGGTATTCCAAGCTTAGCTACGACAGAGCGAATTTTTGTGGTTAAGCTTAAAAGTTGTGGGGACGCATCTGGTTTAATGAAAATAATTGAGGGAGTTGATTTATCATCAAAGGCATCAACTCTTGAAAAATGAAGTTTAAACTCTTCTTGAATAATCTTATCAAGAGCGGCGATAAGATTTTCTTTTTGAGATGTTCTGAGTCTCCCTATAAAACAAAGTGTTAAGTGATAGTTAAGCTCATTGACCCAGTCAAAACCTGGCTGAGATGACTTATAGTTTTCTAAAACATCTGGAGCTGGACCAACTCTAACTCCGATAAAGAGCCTTGAGGTTAATGGATCAGGATGACCGTCATCATATTTATCAACTCCACGTGCCATGGCATGAGCATGATCCATTGCTGCTAGCGATACCATAAGGTCTTTTTCTACGTGGTGACCCTCAAGTTCTCCAAGAGCTCTAGCAATAGCTTCAAAAGTACATAGGCGTCCTTCTGCCACCTGCCGCCTAAGTCTATAGCGAGAAGGAGAAGTATTGGCTAACTTTACTGCTTGAACAGATTTAAGCGCTGGTTCGCGTTTGGCCACTCGCTTAGCCTGTCCCCATGATCCATCTGGTACGATTAGGTGTGGCGTACGACCGTTTAGATATTTCTCAAGTTCAACAGATCCAATTTCTAAGGCATCTTTTGATGGAAAAAGTACAAGTGGCACATGAGACGTATCAATTTTAAGCTCGCTTGAAGCTGATTGATCTTTCATTCCTCTTAAGTGGATTTCGCAGTTCTTCAAAGCGCGATTAGCAACAACAGCGGTGTTGCTTGTTAAAAACCTCTCTCGCCGATGCATAATAATACTTACTGGAACCTTGTTATCGACATAAATAATCCTAGAACAATAACAAAGCTCTTTGGGAGCCTGGCAATCTGAACATCGATTTAAACCTCGACCAATCCTGACCATAATTAACTCGAAGCCGATTCGTAACGAATGCGGGCTTTCTCCCAAGAAAAATTTAAAATCGTTGCAAAGACTAAAATAGCAACGATGAGCCAAAGGATATAATGCCATTTTGAGTGATCAAATATAAAGTGAAGGGGACCGCTCCCAACAAGTAAGATAGGAATGATGGTTGTTAAGATTCTTCTAGCAAAGCTTTTGTAAATAAAATCAGGCCATCTTGAGAGAGACTGCATTTGTAATCGTATAAAATTAATCCCAGCTCCCTCAGTGGTCCAAAACATTAAAAGAGCGATACTCATTTCAATCATAAATCTCAAGCTAATTGAAAGTATCAGTAAAAATGGCAGTGCGATATAATCTAGTAACGAAAGACTTAACTCTTGCGCAAAATAAATAAGCAAGGTTATGTCGATGATAAGTGCGACAAGACTTGAGGGTCTAAGGTTTCTAAAGAACATTGGCAGGAATGAATGAACTGGTTTTAAAAAAGTGAAGTCGAGATTTCCCTCTTTTAGGTCACGAGATAGCATCCAAAAATTTGACGATAAAACGAGTCCTTGAAAGTCATCTATAATAAGCATGAAGACTAAGAAAAACTGTAGTTGATCCCGATTCCAATTTCCAAGTGTAGGTACGTGATCAAAAAGAATAAAAGTTGTACCTAGAGCGCTTAGTGTGAAAATTATATCAACAAAGAGTAACAAGACAAAATTCAGTCTAAAAGAAAGCTCTTCGGTTAAAGAACAACTAATGAAATTTTTGTAAATGTTAAGGTAAGAGATGACTGTCTTCATTACATCCCTGCTGCCGTAAACAATCCTCTTCGCCAAATAAACGTATTGATAGCGAACATGGCAAGGATGGATATTGTAATGGTAAGAAGTCCTTGTTCTAAGCCTTGTAAGTTTCCCATGAATAAATTTACCGGAGTAAATGTTAATGATGGAAAAGGCGTGTACTTAAGTATGTCTTGAGACCAGATTGGAAAAAAGCTGATAGGAATGATCGCCCCTGATAAAAAATTTACGAGTAATTGAAACATCACTCTCATTGTCCATGTCTCTTCAAGCCAAAACGCTAAAAGACCTGTTGTATATTGAACACTAAACCAAAAAATTCCAACCAGACTAGTATAAGCAAAAGCTATCATGAGGTGAGAAAAGCTAGGTAGAGAAAGCAGATCGATTTGGCTTAAAATAAAAAGTGTGAAAATAGAAATGATAAACTGAATAGACTGAAACGAAATAAAATTTGCGGTATGAAACTCCCAAAAATTAAATGGATAGATTAGATACTTTGACATTCTTCCATAACGTATATCTTCACCAAGATTTACTCCATTCGAAGATTGTGCCATCAAGACGACGATTAACGCCCATGCATGATATTCGAGCATCTGACTTAAGTTGTAGCCATTAATGAGTTCTGTATCATTTTGATATATTGAGCTCCATAGACTTACTTTGATAAAGTAGAACACTAGAGCAGGCCCAATAATTAATAAAATAAAGTTTAGTCTATAGGCTGTAACCATAGACCAACCAATACGAACTGTTTCAAGCCACTTCTTTAGGTTATTCATTGGCAAGAAGCTCTGGACGTAGCATCAACTCTTTCATGACGCGCTCAATTGGTAACTTTTCGGTTTGAAAGTCTGTTACGCTAAAATTTTGTAAGATGTGAGAACTGAATTCTCTTAGTTCACTTTGTGGTAAAGCGATTTGAACTGATAGCCCGTTTTCGTTCCACTTTGGTGAATGTTTTTCAAACGTTGTCTTGTCTTGGGGCTCGGATTCAAAGTTAAAGGTAACAATTTTGTCAGAACCAAGAATTTGTTCAAACTTTCTAATCTCACCATCAAATTTTTTCTCACCATTCATAATAAGAACGAGTCTTGAACAAAGGGCCTGAACATCTTGCATATAGTGAGAGGTTAGAATGACAGTTGGGTTATATTTTTCGTGATACCTTTTGATGAATTCTCTAATAGCATCTTGTGCCACTAGATCTAGACCAATGGTAGGCTCGTCTAAGAAAATAACGTCAGGCTGGTGTAAAAGAGATGCCATGAGCTCTAGCTTCATTCGCTCGCCAAGCGATAGCTTTCTTACGTG
>CAXBMT010000134.1:0-7297 GCA_963976925.1 uncultured Bdellovibrionales bacterium | reverse complement strand
GGTCTACGAATACACCAAAGTCGACGATTGATTTAACTTTACCAGTAACTTTTGATCCAATTTTGTGTTTCTCTTCAAGAGCATTCCATGGGTTTGGCTCAAGTTGCTTAACACCAAGAGAGATTCTCTTGTTTTCAGTATCAACATCAAGAACAACTGCTTCAAGGTTTTCACCAACATTGAAATGCTTAGCAGGGTTTTTGATTTTGTTTGTCCAAGACATTTCAGAAACGTGAATCAAGCCTTCGATACCGTCAGCAAGTTCAACGAAGATTCCGTAGTCTTTAACAGAAACGATTTCACCAGAAACTTTAGTTCCAGCTGTGTATTTTTGATCAGCAGTTTCCCAAGGGTTAGCTTGAACTTGCTTAAGACCAAGAGATACGCGCTCTTTTTCTTGATCGAATTTAAGAATCTTAACTTCGATTTCATCACCAATACCAAGTAGGTTTGAAGGATGCTTAACACGTCCCCAAGACATATCAGTAATGTGCAATAGACCGTCAATACCACCAAGATCGATGAACGCACCGTAATCAGTGATGTTTTTAACGATACCTTTAACAATCATACCCTCTTGGATCTGAGAAAGGATTTCGTTACGAAGCTTACCACGCTCTTCTTGAAGAATCGCACGACGTGAAAGAACGATGTTCCCACGTTTCTTGTTAAACTTAATAACTTTGAATTCCATTGTTTTACCAATGTACTTATCAAGGAAGCGAGTTGGACGAAGGTCAATTTGTGAACCAGGAAGGAAAGCTTTAACGCCGATATCGACAGAAAGACCACCCTTAACCTTAGCAACAACTGTACCTTGAACTGGAAGTCCCTTTTCGCAAGCATCAGAGATTTTATCCCATGCTTTAAGAATTTCAGCTTTGTCTTTAGAAAGAACAAGGTTACCCATCGCAGACTCTAACTTATCAAGGTAGACCTCGATAGTTTCGCCTTCTTTAATTTTGAGTGTTCCATCAAAATTTTGGAATTCGCGAGTAGAAACTAGTCCTTCTTGCTTGTAACCAATATCAACCATAACGTAGTCAGGTCCGATAGAAATTACTTTACCGTCAAATACCTCACCTTCAGTAAACTGTTTGGTTTCGGTAGCATTGAGCAGCTTTTCGAATTCAGTCTCGTCGTGTGAATCAACGTCTTCGCCGATTACAACATCAAAGTCCTTCATCCAATTCTGCATTAATTCTTGTTGTGTCATATGACACCCCTTTTTGGATTTTACGTCAGTAAAATCCGGTTTCATTAAGTACCGTCAAAGACGGATTTGAGGGGCGAGATTACTCTATGAAAGACTGTCTGTGAAGGGTTAAACACTTGAATAAGCAGGCTATTTGGCTAAGCGACGCCAGTACTTTACACGGCGCAGCATTGTCTTTTTATACACTCCGTCTAATTGTGATCTTACTAAAGCAGGCTCATGCCACTTTGAATGCTCTTGCCTTAAAACCTGCATGGCCCTTCTTTGCTCGGTCCAAGTTGAGTAGAGTTTTAAAATTTTCTCCGCCATCTCCCTGGAATCACGTGGTTTATAAGAGAAAGTTCCCACATCAACACCATAAAGTAGATCACGATAAGAGCGGTTACGAGGGTAAACGACCGGGATACCGGCTAAAAAACATGTCTCAATCTGATCATAAGGAACAACACTGGACTCGATAGCGATACTAATATGCACTCTGCCAATAAAGCTTGAGAAGTCTTCTCCAGAGATAAATTCTATATTTTCTTTAAGACCTAGATTCTCAATCACTTGATCTAGACCTGGCTTCCATACAGAAGTATTCCAGTCTCTAGGTGTATGAAGGAGTAATTTCGCGTTATCAATTCCTCGTGCCAGTACTAGTGCCAAGCTTCTGGCGACAACTTCAGTAGTTTTCAACGACTCGTCACCATCAACTAAAGACAAACCTATTTTAAAACCATCAACGAGGTTAGGCTCCTTCCAATCAATATCACTAGCATCAATCGCCAACCCAACTCGAGCAACTTTATGAGTAGGTACTCGTAGCTGCTCAGTTAGTTTAGACATTGATAAACTTGAAGGAAGTAAGAAACGATCGGTTCTTTTAAGGAGAAGCTTTTCAAGCCAGTTCCCTTTTAGAGTTGGAGGTGTGCCATGAATAGACCAAACAAGTGCAATATGTGGGAAAGGTCTTAAGAAATAAGCACAAGAAAAAAGTGAAGTACTATCAAAACAATGAAAGTGAGTGATGTTGTGTCTATGAATAAGGAGTTTAAAAACATCTTTATAAGCATTGATCCAACGTGCACCAGAAACTAAACGAATGGGATGAGTTTCAATTCCCACTTTCTTAGCTTCAACTTGAATATAAGAATCAAGAGGACAGCAAATAACAACATTAAAGCCTAGATTTTTAGCTTGGATTGCTTCTCTTAGAAGTCCTCTCTCTTTAGGACCCCAACCAATAAATGGCCCAAAAAAGAGTACTGAAATAGGATGAGTTTCAACTACTGTACCCACTCACCCTCAACACTGCCAAACTTTAACTCTGCATTAAATCTTAAAAGCTCTCTTGTGCTAGCTCTGTTATACCAAAGATTCATCGTCGTAGGTTTCTTATCTTCTTTCATGGGCTCAACGTAAACGGATAACTTAACTGCATCACGTTCTTTATCTAGGACATCAATCTTTTCATATTCAACGACTGTGGCTGTAACTTTTAAAACTTTAGATCTAACGATGACTGGAACGACATATTCATCGCCTTTTTTAAGAGGAAGGCCTCTAAAAAATGCTAGTAATGATAAAGGGTCCAAAAAGAGTTTGGGAGTAAAACCAACCTTATCGTCTTTTTTAGTTTTTCCGTCTTTAATTTTTTTAAACCACTGCTTATTTTGAAGCTTATCGTGATTAAAGAGTTGAAGTTCATCAACACTTTGACCACTTTCTCTTTGAATCAAAGTGTACTTTAATGGCAAAAATGAGTCGGCGACAATAAAGCTTTCAACGTAGTCATCGAGTTTGTAAATATACTTATAATAATCAGCAGATGAAAGTGTCGCTTTAAAATGGTGAATTAAATCTTCTCCTCTCTCACCATTTTCAAGAACCATAAATTTAATATTACCTGCTTTAATTCCTAGATAGGTAATTTCAAAATTGATCGACTCTCCAACGCTAATGAGAGGTTCAAACAGATCCCAAGTCTTTTTTGCATCTGGGTAGAGAACTTTATAGTTTTCAGGGTACCCCTCAGGGTAAGCGGCTTTTATTTCAGGTGATTTTTTTACAGCTTTCTTTTTCTTTTGAACCTTGGCCTTAGGTTTTGTGACCTTACTTACTTCAGTCTCAGTTCTAGTTACAGCAACTGGTGCAGGTGTTGGAGTAATCTGTTTAAAAGAAAATTGCTCTTGCTCTTCTTTCGTGACTTCAAATTCTTTAAGAAGGGCTTCACCATCAGCAGGCATTGGTCGATCGTCTTGAGTAGCACAACCATAAAAAATCAGACTGGTGATAATTAGTAGAAACTTCATCTCTTTGCCGCCTTTAAAAGAAGTGCCTCTGTTTCTTTAGCACCATCTAAGAAAACAACATTGATTTCTAAGTAATGAATGGCTTCATCGTCGGTAACACGACGTAGTTTCACCATATCTTTCTCAGTCGTTAAGACAAGGGCATCACGCTCTTTAGCTTGATCGATAATTTCTTTAACTTCCTCACCAGTAAAATAATGGTGATCAGGGAAGGTATGCCTCTCGATAAGATCGGCTCCAAGAGATTCAACCAAAGCATAAAAGGAAACTGGAGAAGCAATGCCAGCAAGACATATAACTTTGCGTCCTTGTAGCATCTGAACATCAGACTTCTTTGATGTTCTTGCGTTATAAACACCACTTGGACGGTATCCAATTTCAGCAAAGATAGTACCTGGAGGGGCATACTTTTTAACTAAGTCTTTAAGACTATCAATATCTTCTCTAAGGGCTTGATCAGAACGACCAATCACCACTAGATCAGCAGCCTTTAAGGCCGAAAATCCTTCTCTCATATAACCAAGCGGCGCTACCTTGTAGCGATCAATAGGCATCAATGCATCAAAGAGAACAATATTAAGGTCACGATAGAGCTTTAGGTGTTGATGTCCATCGTCTAGAAGCACCACATCTGGTTTTTCATTAGCAAAGTAATATCTTAAGTTATCACTACGATTTCTTCCTACAACGATACTCGCTTTTTCCAAACGACGAGCAAGAAGTAGTGGCTCATCACCATAATCAAATGGGTTATACCCTAGCTTCCTACCACCTCTTAAAATACCACTACTCTTTTCTAGTTTTCCTTTGTATCCACGCATAAGAATCATAATTTTCATATCATGACGGGCATAGAACTCAGACAACCAGAGAGTAAATGGCGTTTTACCAGTTCCACCAAAAGTTAGATTACCGATAGATACGATTGGAACTTGAAAGACATTTTGATTCAGATATCCATAAGTGTAAAAGAAGCGGCGTATACGATAGTAACCTTCCCACAGGAAAGCTAAGGGCAGCATAAGAAATTGAAAAAGCTTTCCAAGAGCAATCATGCTGTTAGCTCCTGATCTTCAAAAGCTTTGAGCATAAAGCTTGCTGGATCACCTTCACCATTTAACATTGGAGCAAGCTTTGATAATGAATCTTTTACTCTATTAAATTCTTCAGGACTTTGAATTAACTTTAATAACTCTTTAGTCATATTAAAAGCCGTTGCGTTTTCTTGAATCAATTCTGGAAAAACTCGATTTTCAAGAATCAAGTTCGTCAAAGATATAGGCTTGTCGTATTTAACAAAACTTTCAAAAATATATTGATTTAATAGCGAGCCCTTATAACAAACCACTGTTGGTATTTGAAATAAGCCTGTCGCTAAAGTTACTGTGCCACTCGTTGCCAGTGCCAAGTCTGCCCAATTCATAGCTTCGACTAAATCGGTATTAGACCATGAGATATTGATTTCAGAATCAAATGCTCTCCAATAATGAGATTTAACATTAGATGAATGGACGATTCCTACCTCTAAATCTTGCTTTAATACTTTTTTTAAATTTCTTACTGCATGTTCAAATTCAGGAAGCAAAAAACGAACTTCATCATTTCGACTACCAGGTAGTAATAAAAGACGTACCTTTTTATTCATCGACTCATAATTTTTGGGTTCTAGATTTCTTAGGGCATCAGCATAATTAACAGCTAGTGGATGAGGCACAGACACAATCTTAGAAACGCCTCTATCTGAAAACCATTTCTTCTCAAATGGAAGGATAGAAAAAAGTGTATGAACAGTTTTCTGTAAAACTTTAGCTCGATAGGCTTTCCAAGCCCAAGTTTGTGGAGCAACGTAATATAAAACTTGAACTCCATTTTTCGCTAACTTTTTAGCTAGTCTTAAATTGAAGTCCTGAAAGTCGATTAGAATTGCGACCTTACAATTTCTTTTTTTTGTTTCATCAACAATTTTGTTTAAAGCCTTAAAGTAAAATGGAATTTTACCAACCACTTCTGAAAAACCAAAGCTAGAGAAGTCTTTTAAGTGGTAACAAAGCTCCATCCCTTGCTCCTGTAACTCATCACCACCAACTCCAAAAAACTCTAAATCAGGTTTTAGTGCTTTAAGCGCAGGAAGAAAACTGAGTGCATGTTCTTCACCTGATTTCTCACCGGCAATTAACAAGCACCATTCTTTCATGACAACTCAACCGTTTGCTTTGTGTCTAATGAGCGCAAGACAGCATCAATTAACTTCACCGCTTTGACACCATCATCAAGAGTCACCATCACTGGTGCCCCACTGAGTATTGATTGATAAAAGTGCCCTTGCTCCATAAGCAAGTGATCTCTTTTTGTATAATTTATTGTCTTAACATCAGAAGCTTCAGTATTAGCGATCTGAATCTGGTTATTCATTAAATCAACTCTTAACACTCCATTAGAGCTAGAAGCTTCAAGCGATCGAACCTCATGAACATGGCCGCGACCTACTGTAATATCTGCCACTGAGCCATTGCTAAAAGTGAAATGCGCCACGACATGATCCCATAGATCAGTTCTTTGCTTAAAGCCTGTGGCACTAACCGATATAGGATCTTGGCCTAAAAGGTATCTTAGGAGGTCCAAGTCATGAATCATAAGATCATTAACGACATCAACATCTGTCGCACGACCTTTAAAGGATGCATAACGGTCAAGGCGAATATGAGATCCGGCACCTAAATAGGGAGCCATTAAACCTTTTTGCTCCCAAGCTTCATGACATCTTTCACTATGACCGACTTGAAAAACTAACTCTTTACCATTCATTAACTCGATTAAACTAAGAGCATCATCAAGCTTGTCCGTAACTGGTTTTTCGCAAAAAACATTGAGGTCTTTTGCAATTAGCTTTTTACAAATTTCATAATGAAAAGATGTTGGAGTAACGACGATAGCAGCTTGTACGTCTGCAGGTAACTCATCGATAGATCCAATAATTAGAGTATTGGGATGAGCTTCTTTAGCTTTTATTTTTCCACTTTCAGATGGCTCAACAATGGCAGAAAAATTCGCATTTTCTAATGCTTCAATCTTCTGCGCATGAAAGCGACCCAAGTGACCATAACCAATAAGTGCTGTATTAACTTTTCTCATAAGAATGGTGCGATCCCCACTTCACTAACTTTAATAAATGAAACCATCTCTGAAATAATGGAATTATCTTTAAATTCGTTCATATGCTCTTCATGATCAACAAATGCTCTTGGTGATAAAGCTGAAGCTTCCATAGTTCTATAGAAATCAAGAACTTCACTGATGGCAGGCTTTTCAACGCCCTGTCTTCTCATACCGATGATATTCACACCCTTAAGTTTGACTCTGTTTCCATAGGCCGTACAAAAGATTGGTATATCTCTATCAATAGCCGTAGCTCCACCAATATAAGCTCCGCGCCCAATCGATACAAACTGACTGATCTGACTTCCACCACCAATGATGACGCGATCTCCAACCTTCACATGTCCTGCGAAGTTGGTTGAGTTAGCTACGACACAATTACTTCCAAACTGTACGTCGTGACCAAGATGGACATAGGCCATGAATAAAGAGTTATTCCCCACGTTTGTGACACCTTGATCTTTTAAAGTCCCGCGGTGAACAGAAACATACTCTCTAAAAGTATTTCCGCTTCCAATAATTGTTTGCGTCGGCTCACCTTTATAAGATGTATCTTGTGGTGGAGCACCGATACTACAAAATGATTCAAAACGATTATTCTCACCGATGATTGTATGGCCATCAATAT
>CAXBMT010000133.1:0-7316 GCA_963976925.1 uncultured Bdellovibrionales bacterium | reverse complement strand
CTGGCTTGGTTTTAGGTATGACGGAGGCATCCATGCGTTTAACAAAAGAACAAAGAACAGACATCGTAAAAACTTACGGTGCAAAATTTGGTACGGGCCCAACTGATGCAGGTTCAGCACCTGTTCAAGTTGCTCTTCTTACTCACAGAATTAACGGTCTTGCGACTCACTTTGCAGCTAACAAGCACGACTATCATTCAAACCGTGGTCTATTGAAGATGATTGGTCAGCGTAAAGCTTTCCTTAAGTATGTTCAGAACAAAGATGAAACGAAGTATCAATCTTTGATTCAAGACTTAGGACTACGTAAATAAATTAAAAAAATGAGAGGGGAGGCGAAAGTCTCCCTTTTCTTTTTTGAGCGGTCTTTATTATAGTTATAGGGTGTTAAGATTTTGATTTTAAGGGAAGCGGCTTCCAGGGATAATTAAATAAGTTTTTAGAAGTTTATTTAATTATCTCGTGAATCCCACCTCATCATCATCATCAAAACATATTTAAAAATTTTTCCTTACCCAGACGGGTGAGGACTACGTGTTAATGGAGTATTCTAGTTATGAACGAAAACAAAAAAACTTATTCATTTAATTATGGCGGAAAAGAGGTAACTCTTGAAACTGGTCGCTTGGCAAAACAAACTGATGCTTCAGTTTTAGTTACTTGCGGTGGAACACAGGTTCTTGTAACTGTTGTTTCTGCTCACGAAATGAAAGACGGTCAAGACTTCTTCCCACTTTTGGTTGAGTACACAGAAAAATTCTATGCTGCCGGTAAATTCCTTGGTGGCTTCATGAAGCGTGAAGGTCGACCAACTACTGGTGAGACATTGAATGCTCGTTTGATCGACCGTCCACTTCGTCCATTATTCCCAGAAGGGTATATGTTCGAAACAGTTGTTTCTTGTACTGTTATGTCTTACTCACCAGACGGTGACCCAGAAGTTCTAGCAGGTATTGGTGCTTCAGCGGCTCTATCAATTTCTGATATTCCTTTTGCTGGCCCAATCGCTACATGTAAAGTTGGCCGTATTGACGGAAACTTTGTTCTTAACCCATCACACTCTGAATGGGAGAACTCTGATCTCGAAATCGCTGTTGCTGGTAGCTCTGACGCCATCTTAATGGTTGAAGGTGAAGCTAATATCGTTCCTGAAAAAGACATTCTTGAAGCCATCTTTTGGGGTCATGATCAAATCAAAGGTATGGTTGAAGTTATCGCAAAAATGCAAAGCGAAGTTGGTAAGACTAAGCGTGAATTCGTTTCAGCAGCTGGTAATGCAACATTGATGGAAAAAGTTAAGACTGACTTCTCTAGTGATGTTCGCGCTTCACTATCAATCGTTGATAAAATGGAACGTCAAAAAGCTACGAAAGAAATTATGGCGAAGGTTGCTAAGGCAGCTTCAGACAACCCAAGTGCATTCGGTCTTAATGAAGGCGATGCTTTCAAGAAAGAAGCTTACAAAGCAGTTGATGGTCTTCTTTACGATATGATGCGTGCAGATATTCTTGATGAAGAAAAACGTATCGGTAACCGTAAACTTAACGAAGTTCGCCAAATTGAAACTGAAACAAATATTCTGGTTCAACCACACGGTTCATCACTCTTTACACGTGGTGAAACTCAGGTTCTTTCATCTGTAACAATTGGCGGAAGCGCTGGTGAGCAGATGGCCGATAGAATTACAGGTCTAAGTTATAATAAATTCTACCTTCACTATAACTTCCCTCCATACTCTGTTGGTGAAGCTCGTGGTGTTCGTGGTGTTGGCCGTCGTGAACTTGGTCACGGAAACCTAGCTGAGCGTGCTCTTAAGCCACTTATTCCAGCTGACTTCCCATACACAACTCGTGTTGTGTGTGAAGTTCTAGAGTCTAACGGTTCTTCTTCAATGGGTTCTGTTTGTTCAGGTTCAATGGCGTTAATGGATGCCGGTGTTAATATCGTTGCTCCATGTGCCGGTGTTGCTATGGGACTTATCTCTGATGGCAAACGCTTCAAAGTTCTTACTGACATTTTAGGTGATGAAGATCACTTGGGTGATATGGACTTTAAAGTTGCTGGTCCAAAAGATGGTATTACTGCAATCCAAATGGATATCAAAATCACTGGTCTTACTCGTGAAATCGTTGAAGCTGCTATGACTCAAGCACGTGAAGGTCGTCTTCATATCCTTGGTGAAATGGAAAAAACGATTAGTACTCACCGTGATGAGTTCAAAGACAATGTTCCAAGAGTTAAAACAACTAAAATCGAAACAGATAAGATCGGCATGTTGATTGGCCCAGGTGGTAAAAACATTAAAGGTCTACAAGAGAACTTTAAAGTTACAATTGAGATCGCTGAAGACGGAACAGTTAAAGTTCTAGGTGAAGATGCTGCTGCTATCAACGAGTGTTTGACTCTTATTGATATGCAAATCAATGGTCCAAAAGTTGGATCTGATTACGAAGCAAAAGTTGTAACAATTAAAGAGTACGGCGCATTCGTTGATATCGCTCAAGGTGTTTCTGGTCTTGTTCATATTTCTGAACTTGCCGATGATCGTGTGAACAACGTTGCTGATTATGTTGCAGAAGGCGATATGATTAAAGTTCGTGTTGTTGAAGTTGATCGTATGGGCCGCTTGAAGCTATCAGCAAAAGCTGCTGGTAAAATTGAGAAGAAGGCTTAAATCATGATCAGTGTTAAGCTCTTAAAGCTTTCGCATTTTGATAATGATTTGGCATTGCCAGGTTATGAAACTGAACTTGCGGCAGGTGCGGACATCCGTGCTTGCCTTGGCAAGGGTGAGTCTATGACCATCAGACCAGGGGAGCGAGTTTTGGTTCCTACTGGTCTTGCTATGGAAATTCCACCTGGCTATGAAATCCAAGTTCGTCCACGTTCTGGTCTTTCTTTTAAGACCGGATTGATGGTTGTTAATAGCCCTGGGACAGTTGATGCTGATTACCGCGGGGAAGTGAAAGTTATTTTGGGTAACCTTGGAACAAAAGACGAAGTGATTGCTCATGGTGATCGCGTTGCTCAGTTTGTTTTAAATCCAGTTATTCAAGCGAACTTTGAAGTGACTAGTGAA
This sequence comes from uncultured Bdellovibrionales bacterium, assembly GCA_963976925.1. Classification (GTDB taxonomy): domain Bacteria; phylum Bdellovibrionota; class Bacteriovoracia; order Bacteriovoracales; family Bacteriovoracaceae; genus UBA4207. Next base: position 4,237 of record CAXBMT010000133.1, on the reverse strand, counting down.
ATCAATTCTACTGAGCGCGGAGCTGGTGGATTTGGTTCAACTGGAAAAAATTAGAAGGATATAATATGGACGTTAAAGTTCCTTATACAAATTCAAAAAATGCTGATGAGGCGTTTGCCACCGCTAAATCACAGATTACTGGTGATTACGTTGATAAATTCAAAGTAAAAACTGATTTATCTTATGATGAAGCTGGTAAAAAGATTATTGCGACAGGTAAGGGGTTTACTCTGACTCTCGCTTTTCTTGCTAGTGAATGCGAAGTTTCTCTTGATTTAGGCTTTTTATATAAGCCACTTAAGGGAAAAATTTTAGAAACAATTGAATCGAAAGTTAAAAAGCACGTTTAATTATGCCAATTATTACAATTTTACCTGAAGGTAAAACCATTAGCCTGTCTGAAGAAACTCCTGTGATGGAGGCTCTTCGTGATGAAGAGATCTATATTAAGTCTTCTTGTGGCGGAGTCGCATCTTGCTCTGATTGCGTGATCAAAGTGGTTGAGGGAGCAGATCACTGTAATCCTCCACCTTTTGAAGAGACCAGACTTCTTGGTAATGTCTTTCATATAACTAAAGAGCGTTTGTCGTGTCAGCTTAAATGTCACGGTGATATCACTATTGATATTTCAAGACACGATAAAGCGGCTGATGAGTCTAAACTTCAAAACAAAACATCTTCGTTTGTAACAAAAAGAAGAACTAAGGAAGATGTTTCTAAGATTAAAGAAGAAAGACAAACTGAAAGAGAGAATCGTCCAGAAGGAAAAGAGGGTGGTAAGCGCCGTCCACGACCTTTTAGAACGGATACTCCACCAAAAAGAAGATCTTAATATTTCGCTAGAAAGTCTTTAAGTTTAATAAGCTCTTTTCTTTGAGAGCTTCGATCAATTCTTATAAGCTTATCTTCACTCGTTATGGCGAATAGCTCAAAGTATCCTCTATTTTCAAAAGCTCTCATTTCATCAACCTTTTGAATCCTGGCCATATTTGGTGAGTCCAAAAAGTGCTCAAGGGTAAATGAATCCTTAGCCTTTAAGTTGATCCGAGCACTTCTAAAGGGAAGCCAAAAGATCTTATGAGTAATTTTTAAATGAACATCATTCTTTGAAATGACTTTCTCGTAAAAGAAAAAGGCTAATAAGAAGAGTGGTATAAAGATTAATGTAGCAGAAACTCCGTAGCCTAAAAAACGGTTGATAGCATCTTCACCGCTGATGACTTTGCTAATTGGATCTTTAATGGCCACAAACATGATGAAAATGACTGAAAGAATTGCCAGCAGGTAGCCCCAAAAAATTAGTGGAAGGCCATAACTCTTCACGAGGAGAGTTTGCTGGTTGATTTCGACTCGGTCAGCTTCAATTTCGCTAACTGGCATTTGATAGAGAAGTCCCATAGCTTTTTATAGCTAAAATCAATACGTTAGCATAGTGAAATTGCTACAAATTCCCATTTTTGGGGTGACGTCTAAGGTATAAACGGAGATGATGAATAGCATTTTATATAGAGGATATTGCTATGCGTAATTTGTTGTTTGCTTCATTCATTTTTATTTCTTGTTTTACGTCACAGGCTAGAGTCGTGGTGATCTCTGATTTTGACGATACTGTTAAGCAAGCTAACTCTATGGGTAGCTTCTTTCCCTTAGCTTACCATTTCCTTAGAAAGAAGCCTTACTTGCAGATGCGTGACCTTTTTAAAGAAATGAAAAAGTATTACGACGCTCAAGGGGAACAAGTTGAGTTTAATTATGTCTCAGCTGCACCTGATATTTTATTTGCTCAACAAAAGTGGGTCGAAAAACACGGTTTTCCTGTTGGAAATACATTTTTAAGATCTCTTGGAAGTGAAGACACTTATACTTTTAAATATAACCAAATCGTTAGCATTCTACGTCCTTATCTTGATGAGCCAGGCTTGAAAGTGATCTTCTTTGGAGACAACTCAAGTCATGACCAAGATGTTTACGCCGATGCAACACGTGATTATAAACTTAATGCTGAGATTTATGTTCGAGACGTTGCTACTACAGCTACTGATTTTGAAGGTTTTCCATCGGAAGGTCGCGACGGAGTTATGTATTTCTTCTCAGAAAAAGAATTAGAATCATTCTCTAGCTTGAGTTTTATGTCTGAGGTTTTGAAGTCAAATATCGATTCTGAGTATAGAGATGAGTCTTTGGTTCCTAAGTATACAACTAAGACTATGATTAAAAGAGTTAGAAGAGCTCTGGGTTGTAAGTTCTTTCAGTTTTCTTGCAGAAAAGATGCAAAGACTAGAGGTAAGGCTCTTATTAAGGATTACTACTCACGCTTTTAATCACTACCAAGAATTCTAGAGCCAACATTTCTTAGATCTCTATCTGAGAGATTCTCCCAGTCATAAGAACTTTGCTGCGCAGAAGCTGATCCAATCGTGTTGCGATTAGGGTAGTGGTTGGTGAAGTAATTATTTATAATTTGATCAAATGGAACAGCAAGTTCTTCATCGGCCATGATTCCATCGCTTAAAAGTGTATTGATATCCTGTTGAATGATCTTATGTTCTGACTCTGATAAATCCTCGCCCTTGCTCCATCTCTCATAAGCAGCTTCTAGGCGTGGCGTATTTCTATGAAGATTAAAGTAGTGATTACTATCAACTTGAAATGTTCCACCTCCTGGATGCTCAACACACATAATTGATCTCCAGCTCGATTGTCGTCCAAGTGACTGTTCAACTTCTTGTTCAGCCTGTTTAACCAAATCTCTAATCACAGGATTTGGTAAGATTGAGTTAACCATATAATCCATCGCCTGGTAGCCATACGCTGGGTTTTCATAATAATCAACGCCTGATCTAAATGAGTCCACCCCTTCGGTTGCACCCATTAGACGAGTATAGCCATTGAACCTTTGAATCCTAAAGGCTGGGTCTTCGTTGTCTCCAAATCGCCTTTGGTAGTTTTTACTAGCTTGTTCAAATACTAAAGCTTCCTCAATCAACTCAATGTCTGCGCTATCTTTAGTAAATGGTAGTTTTAAACAACAAGAGTCTGCTTGGGGTTCGTCATAAACAATCCCTAAATCATCATAAACTTTTCTACAAAAATAGGATTCACCTGGTGTTGTTGGGCTGCCTTTTGCTCTTTGAAAGTCGACTAGCTTTGAACTAATACTAGGGCGATTCACAACTCTTGGATCAACATTATAGTAAGAGCCAAAAGAGTCCAGAGTCATCTCTCCAAAGTCAGATGAAGAAACAGATGAACTCGTACAACCTAAAGATCCAAACTTTGCAATTGGATCAAGATACAGATAATCAAGTCCATCTTTAGTGCCACCTTCCATCCAAACGAGTGCGATTGCCAAGTATGGATCCATTCCCATAAGAAGTGCACTTTTTATCTTTTCTTTATAGTTTGAAATTTTATTAGGTTCACATGTTGCTGAAGAAGATCTTCCTCTGCACCCTGTTGCATACATATAGTTATTATACTTTGGATAAAAAACAGCAAACTGATCTTCATCTTCTGCAATCCATGAACTTCTATCCCATGTTCTTTTGACTTCATTACAAGCATGCAGAGTGAAGGCTTGATCAACAATAGACTTAACTCTGTCATATTGAGCTTGATCAACTTCTATTGTGGCGTGAAGTTGAGCTTTATAAGCTTCGCTAATATTTAATATTCTTGCCATGATGCCTTGAGAGTCACCAATTAAAGATTTTATTCTCCCAACTTCAGCAAGACAGTCTCTAGCTCCTAGACAAAAAAGATTTGCTCTTTCAGCGAAGTCACTATCGCTAGTTGCACCAGCAAGCATTGCTTGAACTTGTTCTAGAATTTCTGGCCCTGCAAAAGTATCGTCAAGTCGATCACCAGCTCCACATTTATAGAAAAGTGGGAAAGCATGCAACTGCATACTTAGAAATATAAAAAATATTAGAAAAATATTTTTATTTTTCCACATACTTATTTCTGTCCTTATTCCAAATAAAAGTTTTTTGAACTGCTGGTGCTATGACATCACCTCTTTTATTAATTTCAATTGATGGCATACCGTCTTTAACTTCACCTAAGACTTGATGACTTCCTCTAAACTCAAGAACACGCTTATGACAGCCTTCGACTTTTACATATAAAGCGCACTCACAGCCACCACTGCCACATGAATCTTTAGCACAAAGAATTTTATCTTTTCCATCCTGAGATATTTTTGAATTTAAACCACAATTTGAGATTGTTCTTATGT
>CAXBMT010000132.1:0-7332 GCA_963976925.1 uncultured Bdellovibrionales bacterium | reverse complement strand
TGAATCCACGTGGTCCACCAACTGCATCCATATTCATAATGACGATTCTAATAATTTCACCAAAACCTAGTGTCGCGATGGCAAGATAGTCGCCACGTAATCTCAAGCATGGAACACCGATGGCAAGGCCTGCAATCGCCGCAGCACTAAACCCTAAACCACAGCCAATGAGAAGATTAACAAAATCTGGAACAGGCAGGGGAGCGAAGACACTATAAGCCGCTCCAACGTAGGCACCTACGGCCCAAAAGCCTGCGTGTCCTAATGAGAATTGCCCACAGATACCATTAATAAGGTTAAGACTGACTGCCAATATAATGAAAATACCACTTTGAATGGTGAGATAAATTAAATAATCCACTACACTTTCTCCTTACGGTTCTTACCAAGAATACCTGCTGGCTTGACCAGTAAGATGATGATTAAGATGGCAAAGGCAACAGCGTCTCTGTAAGTAGAGATCCAAAAGCCAACAACCATATTCTCGGCCACACCGAGAGTAAGACCGCCAATAACGGCGCCTGGAATAATACCAATTCCCCCAAGAACTGCGGCAATAAATGCTTTGAGACCAGGAATCAAGCCCATCATAGGTTCGACTGTATTGTAGTACATCCCGACTAGTACTCCAGCTGCACCAGCAAGGGCTGCACCAACAAAGAATGTGCAGCTAATAATGAAGTTGGTGTTGATACCCATAAGCTCAGCAGCTTTCATATTAAATGAAGTGGCTCTCATGGCTTTACCAAGTTTAGTGTGATTAACCACAAACCAAAGGCCTGCCATTAAAACCATGGTGACGACAAAGATTGTGATTTGAATCTTACTGATAAAAACATCACCGACTTGATATGTTGTATTTTCAAAGGCGGTTGGAAATGCCTTGGGGTCAGCACCAATGGTTCCTTGTCCGAGGTATTGGAAAAATAAAGAAGTTCCAAGAGCCGTAATAAGAGCTGGAATTCTACCGGCATATCGAATCGGACGATAGACCAGTCTTTCAACCGTTATAGCCACGAGACCCGAACCAATCATGGCGCCAGGTAATGCTAAATAAAGTGGAACTCCACTTATTATCAAGTAATAACCAGTAAAAGCTCCGATCATATAAAATTCACCGTGAGCAAAGTTAATGAGTTTAATAATCCCGTAAACCATAGTGTAGCCCAAAGCAATCAAAGCATAGATGCTTCCTTGGGCAATACCATTAAGCAGGTATGTAAAAAAATCAGAGATAAAATAAGCCATTTCTTCAGACATGGTCGATTCCCTAAAGCTTTAAAAGAAATAAGGCGCACAATGTGCGCCTTAAAGAATTAGCAATTATTATGGGCTAACTTTTTGATTGAAAACGTTACCTGTAGCTGTTGTTTCAAGAACAACTGCAGACTTTTGTGCATTTCTATTTGCATCAATTGTAATCGATCCAGTTACACCTTCAAATGCGACAGTTGTAGACAATGCTTTTCTGATGTCTTCACCGTTTGTAGAGCCAGCTCTTTTGATTGCATCTGCAACAACTAACATAGCGTCAAATCCTAGAGCCGCCATAGCACCTGGCTTTTCATTAAAGCGTTCCATGTAATCTTTAACAAATTTTTGAACTTTTGGATCAACGTCATCTGGAGAGAAGTGAGATGAAATGTAGTTGCCTTTAATTCCTTGAGGACCAGCAAGTTCTTGAAGTTTTGGTGAATCCCAACCGTCGCCACCAAGCATTGGCATTGTAAGACCCATTTGACGAGCTTGCTTAAGAATTAGACCTACTTCTGAGTAGTAACCAGGAATGAATACAACATCAGGGTTAGCTCTTTTTACTTTTGTTAATAGAGATCTGAAGTCTGTATCTTTTTGTGTATAAGTGAAGTTGTCTTGAATTACAGCACCACCAAGTTTTCCAAATTCTTCTTTGAAAACTTTTTGAAGACCTTTTGAGTAGTCAGATGAGTTATCAACGATGATGGCGGCTTTTCTTTTTTCAAGTGTGCCATAAGCAAATTTTGCCATCACAACACCTTGGAAATTATCAGTAAAACAAGTTCTGAAAATATAATCACCAGTCATGGTTACTTTTTCGTTTGTCGAAGCAGGTGTTAGTAGTGGAACTTTTGCAGCTTGTGCGATTGGTGAAGAAGCGAGTGTGTTAGAAGAAGCAACAGAACCCATAACAAGATCAACTTTGTTGATATCAATAAGCTTTCTAACAGCGTTTGCTGATTCAACTGGCTCGCCTTTATTGTCTTCGACTAAAAGCTTAATAGTTTTGCCGTTGATTGGAGTTTTATTAACTTCGTCCAAAGCCATTTTGATGCCATTGACAGACTCTTGTCCGTAAGAAGCAATTGGGCCAGTCATAGCGAACACCGCGCCGATGAGAATTTCATTTTCAGACTTTGCTTCAGCAGCTGCTTTTTCTTCTTTATTTTGACAGCCAAAGGCTAACAACAAACAAAAAATAATACTTAGTTGTTTCACTAGTACGCTCCCTCTTAATATTCCATGAGTCTTATTGAGTTTCGGACAATTATGCTTGGTTTAGCTGTTGATTGGCAACTTAACGATTTAAAAATAAAGGAGAATGCTGCTTCGCGCTTGTAGATATTCGGTCATTCCGATTTTCTCTAGATCAATCAATTCATCTAGTGAGCCATTAGCTTCTACCCATTGGCGCAGTTTGTCGGTTCCATTAATTAAGTCGATGGCATTTTTTTCAAATTCATACTCGTATGGAGCATCTTGCCATTCAAATTCTCCACCCATCTCTTGATAAAACTCGCGAAGAAGGAATTGACCCATGCGCCAACTAAGAGCTTTCGAGCTATTTGTAATGTGAATATGAAAACCACCACAAGATTTATTGGCATGTTTTTGAAATGTAGGCCAAAACATTTGTGGTCTTAAAACAATGCCATCCATTTTCCACTGATCGAGCTTTGGTTGAATTTTTTCTAACAAACTAAACGGCTCGATGCTTGGAGCGCCTACGACTTCAAGGGCGCGAGTTGTTCCTCTGCCTTCAGAGAGTTTAGTTCCTTCAAAAAGAACTGTTCCTGGAAAGCTTAGGCATGAGTTTGTCGTGGATAAATTTGGTGATGCATTAACCCAGTGACGATTGGTTTCCTCCCAAATAGTAGAGCGCTTGTAACCGTCCATCTTTACGACATGATAATCACATCTTATTTTCATGACATCACGAATGAATAATCCGACTTCGCCCATGGTGAGTCCATGGCGTTGAGGAATAGGCAGTTGTCCGACAAAAGATTTCCAGTTCAGGTCTAGAACAGATCCCTCGATAATATCCGCGCGAGCTGGATTGGGACGATCAAGCACAACAACTCGAATACCTTTTTGAGCGCACTTTTCCATCAGAAGATTCAGTGTCGAGATATAGGTGTAGACTCGTGTGCCAACGTCTTGAAGATCGACGATAATAGTCTCAAGACCTTTAAGCATTTCGTCAGTTGGAATTCTTGTTTCACCATACAAGGAGTGAATGACGCGTTTAAAGTAAGGATGCTTGAAGTCGTGAGTCTCGACCATATTATCTTGCACGTCTGTAACGAAGCCGTGTTGAGGTCCAAAAATTTTCTTTAGACGATCTCCAAATAAATTGATGAGACTAATAGCGCCTAGAGTTAAATCTTTATTCACACTTGCGCTATGACAAAGATAGCCAAAATCCCCAAGAATAAGTTCTTGAGCTTTTTTGTCGGCTAGAAGTTTTTCGAGTCCAAGTTGAAATGTCATACAAGAAGTTTAGACAACCTCTTATCCCTTTGCCAAAATAAAAGAACACACACCGGAGAATTCATGCAGCAATATTTAGATCTTATGAGGCACGTCCTAGAAAATGGTTCTGATAAAAGTGATCGAACAGGAACTGGCACTCGTTCAGTTTTTGGTTATCAAGCCCGATATAACTTGGCCGAAGGCTTTCCACTAGTCACAACAAAAAAATGTCACCTTAGATCGATCATTGTTGAGCTTTTATGGTTTTTAAAAGGTGAGACCAATATACAATTTTTAAAAGATAATCGTGTTTCCATTTGGGATGAATGGGCCGATGAAAAAGGTGACTTAGGACCTGTGTATGGATACCAGTGGCGTCACTGGAAAACACCAGATGGGCGAGAGGTCGATCAGATTAAACAACTGGTAGAAGGCTTAAAAAATAACCCAGATTCAAGAAGACATATTGTGACGGCGTGGAATCCTGCCGATGTTGACAAGATGGCGCTTCCGCCTTGTCACTCATTCATGCAGTTTTATGTCGCAAATAATAAACTTTCCTGTCAGTTGTATCAGCGTTCGGCCGATATCTTTTTAGGGGTGCCGTTTAATATCGCTTCTTATGCATTGTTAACCATGATGATCGCTCAAGTTTGTGATTTTGAACTTGGAGATTTTGTTCATACCATGGGCGACGCCCACCTTTATTCGAATCATTTCGAGCAAGCAAAACTTCAGCTTTCTCGTGAGCCTCGTCCACTTCCTCAAATGAAGATCAATCCACAGGTTAAAGACCTCTTCGAATTTAGTTTCGAAGATTTTGAGCTAGTCGGCTATGATCCTCATCCACATATTAAAGCTCCTGTGGCCGTATGATTGTTTCCATCATTGCCGCCATCGGAAAAAATGGTGAGCTTGGTTTTCAAGGTAAGATCCCTTGGCATATACCGGCAGACTTTAAACACTTTAAAGAAACCACTTTTGGTCATCACTTGATCATGGGGCGTAAAACTTTTGAGAGTATTGGGAAGCCCCTACCTGGAAGAAAGACAATTGTTCTTACCCGTGGTCATAAAAAAATTGATGGCGTTGATTGTGTCTCTTCCGTCTCTAAAGCTTTAGAGATCTGTGCCCAAAGAGGTGAAGATGAAGTCTTCATTGCTGGCGGTGGTGAGATTTACAATCTTTTTCTTCCTCACGCTCAACGACTTTATATCAGTGAAGTTGATTTTGAAGGGGAGGCAGATGCTACTTTTCCAAAAATTAATTTGGATTATTGGCATGAAGTTAGTTCTGATCGTTTTGCACCAACCGAGAAGAGTCCCGGTTGGTGTTTAAAGAAATATGATCTAGCTAAGAAGTATTAGTTTAAATTGATCCAGCTCTTCTAACTCTAGTTCGGCAAGCATCAGAACAGCAAGCATCTGCACCTAAGTTTCGCTCGAAGTTAAAGCTCGCTCTTTGTCTTGCATTACACTCGTGATTGGTACCCCAGTTCGTAGAGTTTGTACCCCAATCACGGTAACCTCTACTGTCATACAACCTTAGGGCACAAGCGGCATTATCTCTTCTCGTCGCAGCGTTTTCGTAAGAGGCTCCGCGCTGAGCTCTCGTACGATTATTTTTTGCACTGTTTGTCTCTTCTGATAAGACGACAGGACTTATGTCACCACAAAGATCACCCCTGCCTGTATGCAACGTTGGGTGGATGCCAAAGGGACCTCTGCCACCCATTCCAATATTATCAGCACCACGGCCAAAGGTAGACTCGCCGTTGGAGATGCATAAAAAGTGCTGAAGTAGCTGATCATTATTACTGACGCCAATACCAAGTCCAGAATTATCTCGTTTAATCCTTTGAGAACAAACTCCAGCAGCTTTAAGAGCTCGGGCTATAGCTTTGGCACGAATAATATTAGAGTCATTTGATCTAAGACGATTGAACTCACTCGCAGTAAAGCGAATTTGATCGAAGCAAACTTGTGGAAAAACTCCAAATTCATCTGACCTGATAACAGCACTTGTAATGAGCTGTTGATTGTAGCGGTCATCATTAAAGACGGCGCCATTTTCTCTAAGTCGTGCAACTAGATCATTGAGCTGTATAGGCTCAACTTGTTGGGAATATTGCTCACCTGTAAGTTCGTTGAGACAAGTCACAGTTGATAGCCAGTCACTATGAGAAACAGAGCAACTTATGGAACTAAACTCTTCAGTTTGTAACGAAGTTTCTCCAAGGTTTGAGGCAAAGGCGCTAAAACAGAGAATGTTGATTAAGATGAAAATCTTCATGTTGCTATTTTATATAGCCTTTATGAATAAATGAAGCGGCAAATACTCTCAGATATAAGTCTTGGTTTTTACAAAGAAAGCTAAGTCTATTTAAGACTCTGCCGGCTTATTTTGCTGGCGATTTTGATGATTTGGTTTTTTCCCGCGGTAGTTACCCCTACGCGGACTATTTCCTCGGTAGTTACCGCGGTGGTTTTGATGGTGTGGGTTCTGTTCAAGAGAAAAGGCACGTCTATTCCATGGGTTTAGAAAAATTAGAAAGAAAATTAGTGTTCCTCCAAATTCAATAAGTTCTCCTCTTTTTGGTGAAGGATTAATTTCGACTAAAAGGAATAATAGTAGGTAGGCCAAGACATGTCGTCCTCTTGGAATAGGAACGGCGAACTTTTGTACAAGCTTCATAACTGGTTTGTATTTTCTGGCGAGTGTAGGTAAAAGAAGACAATAAACGCCAATAATTATTCCAAGTGCTACACCGAAAATCATTTTATTGATTTTCTTGCCACTTACAACGAGGTTATGAAGATTTGTTTCACCTTGAGCGTTATGGGTTTGGAAAAAATCTGAGCTTTGAACATTAAGTAGCCTTTGGCCCCAAGAAATCTCTTCTCCTGCACCGAAAATAAAAATAGCAGAAAAGATGAGTAACATGGCCAAGAAGAATTTAGGTCTCTTGCCTTGTAGAGATGTAAATCGCTTAATACAAAGACCTGCAGTAAGTATAAGCCATAAAACAGTCAACCACTCAACTAAGCCGTCCTCAACAACGAATACTGATTCAAAATATGTATTGTTTGTGTGGGCAAAATAAAGTCCAAATAAGACAAATTGAAAAAGAATTGCATAGAAAAAACTTTCGATTCTTGTTGGTCTGAGGTTAAATTTAAATAGAGTTTTCATAATTTTGAGATCTCGCTTTTGAATTCTTGGATCTTGTTATCCCATGCTGATTCAATTTTTTTCTTTTTTGCAGTTAGTTCGGCTATTTTTTCATTAAAAGGCTTTATATCGTTGGCTTTTTTTGCAGTTGCGATTTCAATCTTATACTCAAATTCAGCGATTTTAATTTTCTTGATGAAGTTTGGATATTCGAGCTTGAAAAAGGCAACTGATCTTACCTGTACTGACTTCACTTGTTCTGCAAGCTCTTCAGACTTAATTTTGATCGTCGCTAGAAATTCTTCACGAGTACTTATCTTTGTTAGATCTCTACCGAGGACAAAGAAGACTTGATCTCCTGCGCTGATAATATCAGAGGTCGATAAAGCTTCTCTTTGATTGGCTTCAATTTTTAAATCATTAAGATTT
>CAXBMT010000131.1:0-7346 GCA_963976925.1 uncultured Bdellovibrionales bacterium | reverse complement strand
TTGCCGCTTAGCTTAAGCTCTTTTAACTATTTTAGACGGTTAATGGCCGGGATTAGTGTTAAGGGTTGTGATTTAAGTAATTTCAGGTAGTTACGATAAATGCATGATTGGCGTGTACTATAACAAGTGCCACGAACTTTGGGCTCAAGTAATCTCGGGCATTTACCGAGAAGGTTTATGTAAGCAAATAGACTTTTAAGGAGTTTTTATGACGAAGGCAGATCTTATCGCGGCCATCGAAAAGCAGGCTAATTTAACCCATAAGCAGTCTGAAACAGTTATCAATATCACTTTTGATGCCATGATTAAGGCTCTCTACGGTGATGATCGTATCGAGATTCGTGGCTTTGGATCATTTGCGAACCGCAATTATAAAGCCTATGAGGGGAGAAACCCTAAGACTGGTAAGGTTGTTAAGGTTCCACCTAAGAAAGTTCCATTCTTTAAGGTTGGTAAAGAACTTAAAGAAATGGTGGATGCAGGTAAGGATAAGTACGTTATCCGCGAAGCATAAATTTTTAAAATATAGATATTTAGTCGCCCATTAAACTCAGCTTTAATGGGCGTTTTTATTTGCCGCAAGCCTTAAGTCATTGACTTTCCTTAGAAAAAATCTAATATAAGGGTCACCTAGTTTGACCGTATTTGGAGACGTGCCAGAGTGGTCCAATGGAACGGTTTGCAAAACCGTAAAGCCGGCGGTTCAAATCCGCCCGTCTCCTCCATTATAAAAGCCTCTGAAAGTGAAAACGATCAGAGGCTTTTTTGTTTCCAGTAATATTAACAACTAATGGTTTCCAACACTTAGTCTCGACTTGCACTGCAACTCTTGCAGAGGCCGTCGGTTTCTTTCTGTCGTTGTGCTTGTTTGTGCTTAGTTTTGTGCTTAGTAAGCAAATGCGTCAAAGTTACTAAGCACAAATTCAAAGTGGCCGTTCCACACAGTTGTATAGCTCGCTGTTTTTAAAAGGCTACACAACTGTATGGACGGTCTATACAGCACTCAAATTTTACGACGCAAGAAAGGAATAAATTTATGGGAAGAAGAACTAAAATTATCAATGTAACGAAAGAATCAGAGGCCTTGAGGAAACTAAGAATGATGTCAGGCCTCTCCGTCAGAAAAGTCGCAGACAGGCTTGGGGTATCGCATACTCTCGTGAGCCATTTGGAATTAGGAAGGGCCAATATTCAAAAGGCCTACCTCGAAAAATTCTTAGAGGCACTCGATCTATCTTGGCATGACTGGACCATTGCAGTCGGTGGAGGAAAAAAAGCAAAGAAGCAAGCACGGGCCAAAATTACGGAGGACTGCCTTAATAAGCTCCAAGGTCTTTCAGAAGATAAGCTCATCCTTCTTAATTCAATCTTGAATGGGATGTAGCTATGAAAATTTTAATTGCCCAAGTTGTGACTAGCTTTGTCCTCAAGCTCGTTAACACTCTCTGGCTTATCATGAGGCCAGTGTTCTATCTTTACCTTTTCTGGCTTGGCATCAACATAACGGTCTTGTTTCAGTAATGAAATTTTAAAGCGAGTCTTAGGGATTGTTCTAGTCTCTAAGACCGTTTTCATTTAAAGCACCTTTAGAAAAATTATGATCCTCATTAGGAGTTTATCATCATCCGCTTTGCTCACTTGCATTTCAAGGACAATCACGGTCTCCCTGAAGGGATGCCCTCCGAGATTCTTCTTGAAATGCGTTCGTCTTCGCTTCTTCAAAAACTCATTCAAATGAGAATCAATTTTAAAGGAGCAAACATGAATACTGAAATTTTAAAGAAACTTGAAGCAATCGCTGAAGACCGTACAATTCCATTCTGCATGAGTTGTTATGTAAAAGCCCTTAAAGGCAAATGTCCATCATGCCACTCTGATGATTTGGCCAGATGGATGGACGGAGTTGGACTTGACTGGAGTCTTGATTTTGCCATTAAGTATATTCTTCAAGAAGAACTTACTCCCATTTATCTCGATCAAGTCTATGAAGATTCTCTACGTTCTTGCTATCCAGAAACAATCGAGGTTGGCTGGATGAGTCTTGATACGATTGAAGTTATGAAGTCCCAAGACCCAATCTCTTTTAGAATCGCTCGTGATGAATATTTCGATGAGCTTGAATCTGATGGCGAAATCTTATCATTTGATAATGGTTCAAGCTATTATTGGAAACATGATCTTGAAGCTCTCTAAATGGGGAGCTTCATATAATTAGGAATGCGTCAGATTGTTTATTATTAGTTATTGCTTGTCATACCTTTTTATTTATCTCATAATTTTAATTACTTACATAGAACCAAAAGAAATTATCACGGAGTAGATAATGAATCTGGAAATCACGGATAGATGGCTATCTGTTCAAGAAATTGCACAATACTTAGGAATCTCCAAGGAGACGATTTACCGTTGGGTAGAATCCGACAGAATTCCGGCTCATAAAGTTGGAAAGCAATGGAAGTTTCAAGTTTCAGAAATCAACACATGGATTAAATCGGGAGAGGCTTCAGAAATAAAACACTGAAGACAAAGGGAAAATACTTAGTATGAGTAATAAGAAAGAACAAGAAAGGGCCGCACTTCACGCTACTATTTGGAAAATTGCTAACGATCTTCGTGGAAGCGTCGATGGTTGGGATTTTAAGCATTATGTTTTAGGGATGCTATTTTATCGCTTTATCTCAGAAAACCTTGCTTCCTATATTAACGATCAGGAAAGGAAGGCCGGCGATAAAAGCTTCGATTATGCCAATCTTAAAGACAAGGATGCTAAGGGGGCAAAAGCAGAGATTGTAAGAGAAAAAGGCTTCTTTATTCTTCCAAGTCAATTATTTGAAAATGTGCGAAAAAATGCAGCGAATGATTCTGATCTTAACGTGACTATAGAAAAGGTCTTCAAAAGCATTGAAACCTCGGCCAAGGGAACAGATAGTGAAAATGACCTTAGAGGCCTCTTTGATGATATTGATGTAAACAGTAATAAACTTGGTTCAACGACTAAAAGACGTAATGAGCTTTTAACAAAACTTTTGAATTCAATCGGTGAACTGCCTCTTGGTAAGTATGACGATAACACAATTGATCTTTTTGGCGATGCTTACGAATATTTGATGACCATGTATGCCGCTAATGCAGGAAAGTCAGGAGGTGAGTTTTTCACACCACAGGAAGTTTCTGAACTTCTTGCAAAAATTGCAGTTGCTGGCAAAAAAGAAGTGAATAAGGTTTATGACCCTGCTTGCGGTTCAGGCTCCCTTCTTCTGAAATTTGCGAAAGTTCTGGGAAAAGAAAATGTTCGTAATGGATTTTATGGCCAAGAAATCAACATCACGACTTATAACCTTTGTCGTATCAATATGTTTCTTCACGATATTAACTATGAGCAATTTGATATTTCTCACGGTGATACACTGACTGAGCCAAAACATTTCGATGATGAACCTTTTGAGGCCATCGTTTCCAATCCACCATATTCTATTAAATGGGATGGGGATGCTAACCCAATTCTAATTAACGATGAGAGATTCACGCCAGCGGGAATCCTTGCTCCAAAATCAAAAGCTGATCTTGCTTTTGTAATGCACGCTTTATCTTGGCTGGCAACGAATGGAACGGCGGCAATAGTTTCTTTTCCAGGAGTTCTTTACAGAGGTGGTGCTGAACAAAAAATTAGAAAATATCTTATTGAAAATAATTTTATAGACGCTGTAATCCAATTACCCCCTGATTTATTTTTTGGAACACCAATAGCGACTTGCATTCTTGTTATGAAGAAAAACAAGAAAGATAACAAGACGCTATTTATTGATGCTTCTGCTGAATTTGTTCGCGGCTCGGCTAAAAATAAGATGACTGATGCAAACATTAAAAAGATTTTGGATTGTTATGTTAAGCGAAGTGAAATTGAGCATTTTTCAGCTCTAATTGATAATAAAAAAATTATTGAGCAAAATTATAACGTGGGCGTCAGTACTTATGTAATGCAAAAGGACACACGTGAAGAAGTAGATATATCAGAGTTAAATGAACGAATTAAAGAAATAGTAGCTAAGCAAACACAGCTGAGAACAGAGATTGATTCTATTGTTGCTGATCTTGAGGGTAACCAGTAATGAATAAAATTCAAAAAATGATTAAAGATCATTGCCCAGAAGGTGTTGAATATATCCGCTTTGGTGAGTTGGCAACAATCGTCAGAGGGGCATCACCAAGACCAATTAGAAGTTTTATTACGACGAAAGAAGATGGTGTTAACTGGATTAAGATTGGAGATGTTCCAACTGGAAGTAAGTATGTCACATCAACGAAGCAAAAAATCACTAAAGCAGGTGCTGAAAAATCTAGGTTTGTAAAAGTTGGAGACTTTATACTATCTAATTCAATGAGTTTTGGACGACCATACATTATGAAAATCGATGGCTGTATTCACGATGGTTGGTTGTCGATTAGTAACTTTGAGAAACATTACATTCCAGATTTTCTTTACTTTCTTCTTAGCTCTTCGATAATTCAAAACACAATGGCCCAGATGGCTTCGAGTGGGACAGTCCAAAACTTAAATGCAGATATTGTGAAATCAATAAAGCTTCCAATTCCTCCTTTGAAAATTCAAAAAGAGATTGTGAGAATCCTTGATAATTTCACGGAGCTGGAGGCGGAGCTGGAGGCGGAGCTGGAGGCGCGAAGAAAGCAATACCAATACTACCGTGATGCTCTTTTAACATTTGAAGATGGTATGGTTGTTGCAAGCAAGCAAGCAAGCAAGCAAGCAAGCAAGCAAGACTAATGCCACTAGCTGAAGTAGGTACTTTTGTGCGAGGAAATGGATTACAGAAAAAAGATTTTATTGAAAGCGGTGTTGGTTGTATTCACTATGGTCAGATTTATACACACTTTGGTACTTATGCATATGAAACAAAAACTTTCTGCTCTGAAAATTTATCAAAAAAGCTTAGAAAGGCTCAAACAGGTGATCTTGTAATTGCGACTACAAGCGAAAATGATGAAGATGTTTGTAAGGCAGTTGCTTGGTTAGGCAAAGAAGATGTTGGAGTAAGTGGAGATGCATTTATTTATAAGCATTCACTAAATCCTAAATACGTAGCCTATTTTTTTCAAACAGAATCATTTAGAAAACAAAAAATGCCACATATAACAGGAGCAAAAGTGAGGCGTGTTAGTGGACAGGCAATGGCAAAATTTTTAATCCCTGTCCCAAGCAGAGAAGAACAGGAACGTATAGTTTCAATCCTCGATAAATTCGATGCTCTAGTAAATGATATTTCAGAGGGGTTGCCTGCTGAAATTAAAGCTCGTCGTCAGCAGTATGAATACTATCGCGATCAGCTCCTTGATTTCAAGGAGCTGATCGCATAATGGCCGTAAGAGAGTTTACTAATATTCAAGAGGTTTCTAGCGTAATAAAGCGAGAGCTTGATACTCCAAACGTAGAGAATCCTGAGAAAATAAAAAAGGTTACAACTCTTTATGCATCTAATGCTTCAGGAAAAACACGACTCTCAAAAATATTAAGCGATGATTTTGAAGAAGAAGTTCTTTGCTATAATGCTTTTATTGAAGATTTATTTTCTTGGGATAATGAAACTTACTCTTTGAAGATTGATTCTGATGCGTGGATTTTTAAACTTGTTCAAGATCAAGGTTTAGATAGACAGATCATTGATAATTATAAGCGTCTTACAGGCTCATCTTTGGAGCCTGCTTTTAATATTGAGAATGGCGAAATTTCATTTAGTCTAGTCTCTGGAGACGAACAAGCGCCAGATAACATTAAGGTTTCTCGTGGAGAAGAGAGTGTATTGATATGGAGCATTTTCTTTACGGTGCTTGAAAATGCAATTGATGCTCTTAACGACCTTGAAGACGATAGGACAACAGATGTCTTTAACCAGATTCAATATGTTGTAATTGACGACCCAGTATCATCAATGGACGACACAAGGCTTATTAGCGTTGCCATTGATATTGCAACATTGATTCATAGGTCGAAAGGCCAGTTAAAATTTCTGATAACGACTCATCACCCCTTATTTTTTAATGTTCTTTATAATGCAGGAAGAAGTCGTAAAAATTGGGACAGAAAATGCTATGTTCTTTCTAAATCTACACCAAATTTGATTTTAAAAGAGCATGGCCATGATTCTCCATTTGCTTATCATCATACTGTTATATCAGAAATAGCAAATGCTCTTGAATCCAATACTGTTAAAAAGTATCACTTTAATCTTTTTCGCTCTCTTTTAGAGAAGACTGCAAATTTCCTAGGTTATTACGAATGGCAATTGCTTTTAGATGGTGGTGACCATGGGCCAGTTTTTAAAAAGGTAATAGACCACTTTAGCCACAATTCATTATCAGATTTAGAGTACAAAGAATTAGAACAAGATAAGATAGAAGAATTTGACAGGGCTTTTAAGTTTTTCCTTATGACTAGGCCTAATTACAGCGTCGTTGCTGAGAACACAAAAAGTACAGTTGTAGGAGAATATACTCCTGCCCCTCGTAAAGAAAGAAGTTATCAATCAGAAGCAACCCTTGAAGCCGATCTCATTGAATCACTTAAAGGCAACGGCTATGAATATCTGACGATTACTTGCAATGATGATCTTGTTAACAATCTTCGCACTCAAATATCAAATCTAAATAATATCAAGTTCACAGATGCCGAGTGGGAAGAAATCTTTACCCATTACATTGCTAATAAAAAAGATTCTATTGAACAAAAGACATTTAAAATTCACGAAGATAATTCATATCCCTTAAAAGACTCTAAAGGGGTAACAAGGGCCAATATCAAGATTATTGATGTGGATAATATTCACAATAATAATCTTCAGGTTATCAATCAGTATGAAGCTGAAGGAAATAGAAAAACTCGCTATGATGTAACGATTCTTGTTAATGGACTTCCCTTAGTTCACATTGAGCTTAAACGTCGTGGTGTGGATATTCGTGAAGCATTTAATCAGATTAAGCGTTACCAGCGAGATAGCTTTGAAGCCGACAACGGACTATTTCAGTATGTTCAGCTTTTTGTGATCTCTAACGGAACTTTTACTAAATACTATTCAAACTCTACTCGTGAAGCAGCGATTAAAGAGCAAACAGGAACAGGTTCAAAAAAGAAGACCAGTAATAGCTTTGAATTTACCAACTGGTGGGCAGATAGTAAAAATAAGCGCATTGAAGACCTCGTTGATTTTTCAAAAACATTTTTATCTAAACACACTCTACTGAATGTACTCGCTAAATTCTGTGTATTTACTTCTGATAAAAATTTGCTTGTAATGAGGCCATACCAAATAGCTGCGACAGAGAGAATCTTAAAT
>CAXBMT010000130.1:0-7386 GCA_963976925.1 uncultured Bdellovibrionales bacterium | reverse complement strand
TTTGACACGGGTTGTATCAGATTGCAAATTTCCTAGTTTTTGGGGGGAATCGCCATATATCAACACGTTTCTACACAGGATTATATGGAAAGGCCCATAAACAGCAGAGTTAATAAGATTGTTAAAACCATAGACAATCTTACTGCTGATATCGGGACTTACCTTCCAGCCATTATCAACCTTTGAAAAATAGTTTGATTTTCTCTCCGCAGAAAGACCTCTTGAAACTTCAAAGTCTGAATAGATACCATCTTTTGCCTTGGCCAAGGCTTTCTCAGAGATGTCAGTAGCGACGATAGAAAAAGGTGGAATCGGCATCTTTTTAGAAAGCTCATCAAGAGCAATCGCCGTACTAATCGCCTCTTGCCCTGTACTTGAAGCGGCAGACCAAATTTTTATCTCACTAGGAGTATCAAGCAAAACCTCAGTTAAAATGAAATTTTGAAGAGCATTAAAGAAAGTCGGATCTCTAAAAAAAAGTGTTTCGTTATTAGTAGCATGATCGAGAAACTTTCTTTTTAAAAGTGAATCTAAGTTAGGACTTTTAAATTTCTTTTCAAGCACTTCAACGGACTCAATACCTTCCGTTTTTATAATCTCTTCGAGTCTTGTTTTTAATTGATACAGGTTAATATCTTGATAGATAATACCTGTTTCCTTTTCTATTATTTGTGCAAAAAAGCTTAAGGTTTCAGGCGACATGATGCATTCCCTTCCCCTTTAAAATCAGTTCAATTTTTAGAGCTAAATTCTTTGGTGATTCTATATAGTCGTATTGTCCAGTAGCATAAACAGCGCCTGGCATACCAAAGACAGCGCATGTTTGCTCATTTTGAATTAACACTGCACCGTTTTGCTCTTTGACAGCAAGAGCACCATCACAACCATCACGTCCCATTCCAGTTAAAACAACAGAAAGAACATTATGCTTATAAATACTTGCGGCAGTCTCAAATAAATAATCAGCACAAGGACGTACGTAATTTCGATGAGGACCCTGATTAAGAAGTACAGTTGTCTCTGATCTACTTCCCGTAAGATTTAAGTGATAGTCACCGGGAACAACATAAATCTGATTGGGCTTAAGTATCTCGCCATTTTTTGCTTCGCCAGCTACTTTACCATTAAGCTTTCCGAGTCTTTCAGCAAGAGACGCTGTAAATAATGGCGGCATATGCTGCGCAATTAAGATTGGGAACGGAATATGGGATTTTAATTCACTAAAGAGCTCAATAAGTGCACTAGGACCACCTGTTGAAGAAGCAATAACAAGAATTTCAGGTTTAAAGAGTGACCAGTTAAAATCAGGCTTTTTTATGACTGGTTGAGTGGAAATCTTTGGTTGGAAATTAACATGATCAACAATCTTAAAGATAGAGTTAATCTTTGGAAGAATTTTATCTCTAATGAGTTTAGCAGGGTCATCAGAAATACTAGACAAAGAGGGCTTAGCTAAAAAATCAATCGCACCTAACGTCATAGCATCAATAGTTTTTTCAGCACCATCTAAACTATGAGAAGAGAACATGATAACTTTTGTCTTATACCCTTTAGTTTTAATGTTCTTTAAAGTTGTAAGACCATCCATTACAGGCATCTCAACATCAAGAATACATAGATCTGGAGAAAGTTCTTCTATTTTTTCAAGCGCTATAGCACCATTTTTTGCAGTACCAACAACTTCAAGCTCTTGACATGGATCAAGAGCTTTTTGAAGTTGGGTTCTAAAAAGAACGGAATCATCAACGATTAGAACTTTAATTTTCTTAGTAAGACTCAAGCCTTAACTCCTAAGTATATTAGCTTACAAGCTTCTTAAGTTTATCAGCTAATGAAGCAAGAGACTCTGCTGACTTAAGCGTTTCTTCACAAGTAGTAGCACTAACTTCGGCACCGTGAGCAACTTCTTTAATGGTATTTGAAATACTTTCAACACCTTTTTTAGAGTCCCCAATAACCCTTGAAACTTCGTTCGTTGTTGCAGTTTGTTCTTCAACAGCAGATGCAATTGCACCAGAAATAGAGTTTAGCTTTTCCATTGCGGTAGAGATTCCACCGATAGCGTCTACAGCGACAGAAGTATCTTTTTGGATGGCACCAATTTTATTTGTAATATCTTCAGTTGCTTTAGCTGTTTGTTTAGCAAGCTCCTTAACTTCATTGGCAACAACTGCAAATCCTTTACCTGCATCACCTGCTCTAGCAGCTTCAATCGTAGCATTTAGAGCCAGAAGGTTTGTCTGTTGTGCAATCGAGCTAATAACTTTAATAACATTACCAATTTCTTGTGAACTCACACCAAGTTCTTGGATCGTTTTATTGGTTTCTTGCGCACTTTGCAGCGTTGTTCTAGACATTTCAGCTGAATCACTTGAAGACCTAGAGATTTCTCTAATGGATGCAACCATCTCTTCAGTAGAAGCAGCAACAGTTTGTACACCTAGGAATACTTGTTCAGATGCTGTTGATGCACTTTCTGAATCGGATGAAGTTTTCTTTGCATTATCATTCATCTGATTAGCATAAGCCTTAAGCTGTTCAGCGCTTGAAGAAAGTTCTTGAGCAGTAGAAGTAACTTCTTGAATCATATTTTTAAGTTTTGTGATATCTGTTGCAAATTTTACAACCTTCATTGGCTTTCCAGATAAATCTAGAATTGGGTTATTAAGAAGCTTGAATCCAAATCTCAGCACCTGATTTAGAAACGCGTTTATATTCTTTAGCTTCAAAATCACCACGATTTAGCTTTGCCCAAAAATCTTTATATTCTTGGGATTCTGCAAATTTCTTTTCACAAAAGATTCTATGATGTTTCCCTTGAATTTCAGATAGGGAATAACCAAGAGTACTCAAGAAGTTGTCGTTTGCAGTAACAATGGATCCATCCATATTAAATTCAATCACGGCCTGAGATTTAGATACAGCCTCAAGTGTAGCTTCAAAGACTAATGATTCAAGTTTCTGCTTTGTAATATCAGTAGCAAACTTTACCACTTTATATGGCTTTCCACTTTCA
This sequence comes from uncultured Bdellovibrionales bacterium, assembly GCA_963976925.1. Classification (GTDB taxonomy): domain Bacteria; phylum Bdellovibrionota; class Bacteriovoracia; order Bacteriovoracales; family Bacteriovoracaceae; genus UBA4207. The sequence continues at coordinate 4,370 of CAXBMT010000130.1, read as the reverse complement.
TCAAAAATTGGATTATAAGATGCTTGAATCCAAATCTCTTTACCAGATTTAGTATATCTTTTATATTCTTGCTGTTCAAATTCACCGCGACTTAGCTTTTCCCAAAACCTTGCGTAATCTAGAGAGTTTGTAAAAGCGGGATCGCAAAAAATACGATGATGCTTACCTTTAATTTCATCTTCGGTGTATCCTAATGCCTGACAGAAATTATTATTTGCCGTTAGGATTGTCCCATCTAAATTAAACTCAATAATTGCTGAAACTTTATCGATAGCCGAATAAATTGCCTCAAGGTTTGAGACATAAAATTGATCATCACTACTCTTTTTTACTGCATTTGACATATATTCTCCGTAAGTTATTTATTAAGCACACTTTCTTTCAAGTTCAGCTAATATTGTTTCAAGACATAGAATTGATAAAATACCATTTTCTGTTTTATAGACACCCTTCATAAATATTGAAATTGAAGAAGGTATAGTAATTGGAACCTTCTCAAACTTAGACTCATCAACTTCGATAACATCACCAATATTATCTACCAGCAGCGAGATCAGAATATCATCCGCTCGACAAACAATAGTCATTTGTTCATCTGAATTTTCAGAGTGGATCTGAAAGAGCTCATGAAGATCAATTGCCGTAGCAATCTGTCCTCTAAGGTTGATGAGACCTCTTACAATTGCCGGTGCTGCCTTCATTACTGTCATTTCAAGAGGCTTAGTGACCTCTTGTACTTTCATGACATCTATTCCATAAAGCTGGCCATCCACGACAAAAGTTGAGAACTGTTTCGCATCCTCTAAAGTGACAACCTTATTTTTAGATTCTATACTCATGCGACTTTTCCTTGATCATTAAGTACATATTCTTGTGCAAACGAAATTAAATCCTGCAAGTGACCTTTATCGAACAGTGAATCAAAACCACTATCGATGGCATTTTCTAAAACATCAGCTTGACTTGAAGCTGAAAGAGCAACCATTGGTATGTTTTTTAATCGTTGAACGCTTCTGACTTTTTTTGCAAAATCAAAACCATTCATTCTTGGAAGATCAAGATCAGAGATGATTAATTGAAAGTCAGCCCGATTTTCGAGAATCTTCTTTAGACCATCTACGCCATCAACGGCTGTTACAACTTTAAATCCATTTGAAACTAATTCTTTGGAGACTTTACATCTTATTGTTTCAGAATCTTCAATTAATAAAATCTTAAAGATGTCACTTGAATTGTGACTTTTGCCTTGATCTTTTGGCATGGCATTTTTGCATACTTTAAGAACATCAACTAAAACAATAATTTCATCTTTTGAGATGATATTTCCAATAATAGCATCATGACTTTTGGTCTCAGTTTCGATAGCATCATCGGTTGATAGAACATCGTAAATTCGATCAACTTCAATGCCAATGAGATGACCGTTTTGATTAACGACTACAACATGGATAACTTCATCTTCTGATTTAGTCACAGGGTAACCAAGAGTTTCATTGAGGTTTACAAGTTTTAGAACACCGCCTCGATACCTTACAACTCTTTGATGACCAGACAATTCAATCGTTGATGTGTGTACCTCTTCAAGTCGATTCACAAGTGATAGTGGTATTGCATGCTTTGTTTTTGAGCCTAGACCAACTAGGACATAATCGTTAAGTTCACTGCTAGAATGAGCTTCGTCCATTGCTACTGTTTTTTCTGATTCATTCTTTTCGACTTGGCCAAAGTGTTTTTGAGCAATACCAAGGATGTCGAGAATAAGAGCTATACTTCCATCTCCTAGAACTGTCGCGCCTGAGTATATAGAAATATTTTTTAAAAATTTAGCTAGTGGTTTAACAACAATGTCTGCTGTATCTAAGATTTCATCGACAAGTAATCCAAATTGATGACCATCAGAGTTAAGGACAACAATATTAATGCTATCATTAAAGATTTCATTTCCTTGAGCGGAGTCAGCATCTTTTTCTTCGAGTACTTGCTTAAAGTCTAACAACGGCAGGATGTTTCCTCTTAGTCTATAAACCGGCTTGTTTTGGACAAATTCTACAGTGTTTTTCTCTGCTCTAACTAACTCAACAAGCTTCATCTGTGGGATAGCAAATCTATCCTCTCCAGAACGAACTACCATAGCAGGAACTATTGCTAATGTTAGTGGAATTTTAAGTGTAATCTTTGTGCCGTATCCTTCTTTACTAGATATATCGACTAAACCGCCAATACGTTCAATATTGCTTTTAACGACATCCATACCAACGCCACGACCTGAAACATTCGTGACTTTAGCAGCGGTTGAAAACCCTGGCGCAAAGATTAATGCTTGAATATCGCGATCGCTCATTCTTTCAGCTTTCGCTTCATCGATAACGCCTCTTTCAATTGCCTTAGCAATAAGTTTTTCATTAGAGAGACCTTTTCCATCGTCAGAAACTTCGACGATGACCTGTCCGCCTTCATGGAAAGCTTTAATGGTGATTGTACCTGCCTCGGCCTTACCACTTAGCTTTCTTTCTTCTATAGTCTCAACACCATGATCACAGGCATTTCGAACAACATGAGTAAGCGGATCTTTCACGGCTTCGATAAGAGATTTATCGAGTTCAGTCTCAACACCTTCTAAGTTAAGGTTTATTTTTTTACCCAGTGAATTAGATAAGTCTCTGACGACTCTCTGGTATTTAGAAAGAATGTTACCAATTGGTTGCATTCTTGTTTTCATCGTTTCATCTTGAAGTTCAGAAGTTACGGCATCTAATTTTTGACTTAGACTTAAAAATCCAAGGTCATCAGTTTTACTTGAGTACTGCAGAACCTGGTTACGAACTAGTACCATTTCTCCCATCAAAGTCATTAGTCGATCAAGTAGTGAAACTTGTACTCTTATCGATGAATCAACTTTTTCAGCTTCATTCGAAGATTTTACTACTGCAGGTGCTTTCTCTTTTTCAACTTTTGACTGAATCGTAACTTCTGTAATTTCAGGAACAACCTCTGGTTGACTTTCATTCATAATATTCTCACTTAAATTTTCTGGTAGATAAGGTTTTAATAAATTCGTCATGGTTGAAAGCTCTAAAGCATTCGTAGGGTTTTCAACATCTCCCATGCAGTGTCTCAACATGTCGACACATAAAATAAATGTATTAGCTAAACCTGAATCAATGGGAAGAGATTCTTTTCTTGGAACAACTAAGCACTCCTCCATCGCTGCAGCAAGCTTAGCAATATCTGTTAATCCAAAGAGTTGAACTGCACCTCGTATAGTATGAACTGCACGGTACAACTCATCATTTACACTTGTATCATTTTGATTGTTTTCAAATTTTTCAATTTGGCTAGAAATTGTGTCAAGACAGTCATCAACCTCTTCAAACAGTTCAGGTGGAAGAGAGTCACTCGCGCTATTTGCAGGTGCGTTTTCAGAAGAAGTACTTTCCTTTTTATCTTCGCTAGCAGAAGTACTTTGTTCTGTAGAATCATTAGCTCCTAGAGAATAGTCAAATTCGAATGGTTCATTATTCATGATTAAGCGAGTGGCATCGTTTCCTTGTAGAAACCAACCAATCAAATGCTTTGGTATAGTTAGTGCATCTTTAGAAGCCATTAGGGTTGATTCAAGTTCATGAATATGACCTTGAAGCTCAAGCCACTCCATCATTCCAGCAGCACCCTTTATATTATGATAAGAACGAAAAATATTATCGTATAAATCTTTTGAGCTAGTGTTATCAGGTAACTGATCAAACTGAAGAAGACACTCTTCTGCTTTGTCGAGCATCTCAAGGATTTCTACCTTAAACTCTTCAAACTCTTCATTCATTTCCATCATTAGGGGTCTCGAGGTTAGATTTTACTTATACAATTTCGGCATATATATATATTTTTCATGAATATTTATTAAACATGATTAAACTATCCAGGCTTAAGTGATAGTAGGAAATTAGGGCACTTAGGTTATAAATCATGATATTAATCATGCTTTCCCATAAAAACTTATCTACTTTTCCTCACATTTAAATCTAAGTTGTTGCATTCATAGAAAAGTTAAAATCAGACATTTCAGCTCAACAATTATTTTTCTAAAGTATTTATTTTTTAAATTTTTTTTGAGGTTAATATTTATTTAAATACTGTCGAAGCTAACTACTCGTAACACTGAGTAAGGAGAAATAATGTTTCCAAATACTACAAGAGTTCTCGTAGTAGATGACATGATGACAATGAGAAAAGTTGTGATCAAAATCTGCAAAGAACTCGGTTTCACAAATATAAAAGATGCAGCTGATGGTGAATTAGCTTGGCAAACATTAAATGAAGTTGATCCACCTATACAACTCATTATCTCAGACTGGAATATGCCAAACTGCACT
>CAXBMT010000129.1:0-7437 GCA_963976925.1 uncultured Bdellovibrionales bacterium | reverse complement strand
AGGCAGGCGACTAAGAGTCTTGGAGCAAAGAAAAAACCGAGCCACCAAAGCAAGCCGCCAAAAGGAATTGATGAACAAAAGAGTGTAAGTCTAGGAAAAAGAGTTAGAAAAAATAAAAGGAAGACGCCGTGATTATTCCAGTAATCAATTTTACCAAACTCAACATTACCGGATGAAACCAGAAGTGATGCTGCACCGGTGATGGCCAAAAAGAGAACCAAAAGTTGGACGAATAATTTCATACACTGGACATATCACCTCGAAGGCGATTTGCTAAGTAATATGAGCTGGACGAAACATAATTTATTGCCCTTTGATGGGGAAGTATATCTGCTTGAAAATGCTTTTGATGCTAAGGAGTTAGAGCCTCTTTATGCTGAATTAGCATGGCGTCAGGATGATATTACACTTTGGGGAAAAACCTATCCCGTGCCTCGCTTACAAGCTTGGTATGCCGACGATGGACTTAGCTATACATATTCAAAAATTCGCATGGAAGCTAATGAATGGACTGACAATCTCAAAAAAATAAAAAATAAAGTTAATCGAATTTCTAACATTAAATTTAACTCTGTCCTTTGCAATTACTATCGTGATGGTTCAGATAAGAATGGTTGGCATAGAGATAATGAAAAAGAACTTGGAAGGGAGCCACCAATTGCCTCTGTTAGCTACGGTAGTGCTCGAAAGTTTTCACTTCGTCATTTAAAAACAAAAGAAAAGATAGATTTAATATTACCAAGTGAATCGTTATTACTTATGACAGGACTTACTCAACATGAATGGGAACACCAATTGTCACCCACCAAAAAACTTATTGGTCCAAGACTAAATCTTACTTTCCGTTGTCGAAAAAGCGACGATAAACTGGAGCTCTAATTACAAACTGCGCTAAAAGAGCAGGGTACATTAGCATTTCGACAATAATACCGCCAAAGCATGAATAAGAAATATCGTCTATGATAGCTGTTTGGTTTTCACCGACTTTTTGTACAATATGACGGTGTTGCCATTTCTTTATTGGAAAAGGAGTTTTAAACCCTTCGTCGATAAAAAAACACTCACTGTCGTCTTCGTGATGGCATGTAATATGAGAAATCCAGTCTTGAGTCATGCCAATAGCGCCAACCTTTAAATGAACTTCGTCACCTTTTTTGCATCCATCAAACCTTGTGACTTCGAGACTCATTAGTGGCGGCTTTAACGCTTTAAATAACTTGAGATCAAAGCCTGCATAAACGGTTTTATAATCATTTTGTACAATTGTTTTTAAAAGTAGTTTTTTCATTTATTCCTGGTGAAATCTGTTCATGAAGTTAAAGCTTGCTTGAACAACTCCTACAATTCCTTGTCCTGGAAAAGAGGTGTCGCCCATATGATAAAAGTTTGCAAGTGGAGTTATATTTTTAGGCCAATTCCATGGAAGGTTATTAACCGAATGAGGTATCCCTCCAACTCTTCCCTTAAATCTATGAGTGTATTTTACAAAAGTTAAAGGAGTTCCAACACTTTCAAACTTTGTTTCTTCAATATCTTCAAAATAATTTTTTAAGATAACTGAGACCTCATTTAAAATTTGCCCTTTCATTTCCTTATAAGTTTCATTTCTTTCGTTTGGAAAATCTTCTGGCAGAGCGTGAGTTGAAATTGTTACAGTCTGCCAGCCTTTGGGGGCTCTTGAGCGATCTTCTGGATCAGAAAGAGAGATGAATAAGCTTGTACTTTTTGCGCCCGTTATAGGTTCTTTTAAATGGACCTGATGATAAAGGTTCTCAACCGGTTGTGAGAATTTAACGGCCATATTTAAAGTCACTGCACTCCAGCTTTTTGTGATAGAGCTGGTTTGAGGCTTCACCCAATTTTTAAGTTTTGTGTTCAGAGATGACAGATTCCAAATTGGTATCGTTGATATAATTCTGTTGGCATTGATTGTCTCATTTTTAATGTAAACGTTTAGATCATCATCAACTTTCTCGACCTTTGATCTAAAGCGTACTTCGCCTCCATTCTCTTTAATTTTATCTTGAAGTGCGATGGCTAAAGAGCTAATTCCACCTTTGGGATAATACATATCTGAGGGATAGGTTAGCCCTAGAGCGCCCATAAGAGAGGGGACATCTTTACTGGTCGTTTGCGTACTAATAAGCAGTTGCTCGTCGATAAACTCTCTTAAAACTCCGCTTTGATACTCTTTTGGCAGCATGGACTCGAGAGGACGTAATAATAAAAGTCCTAGATCAGCTTGTGTTATTAGCTTTGGTTTTAAAAGTTTAAAGGCCTCACTAATAGATTGAGGTGGAAAGTTCCAAACATCTCCAAGCAATGCCCAAGCTCGTGATGAAATCGTCTCAAGCTTTTGCCAAAACTCTAAGTGATCAACTCCTGGAAATTTCTGATTTAACTCTTCCATCCATAAATTAAAGTCAGCGTAGCGTTTTAAAGTTATTCCATTGCTGAGTTTGATCAACATAGGGACTTCAAGTTTAGTATTGGTGACTTTTAAATTAAGTTTATTGATTAAGAGATTGAGTGGCATACCCTCAGCGATACCTGAAAGAGTGGTAGCACCTACATCAAAGTGAAAGTTGCCTCTTTTATAAAAGCCAGCACAGCCACCCGGAAGGGAGTGAGACTCAAGCACAAGAACTTTTCTTGAGTGCTGACTAAGTAAAGCCCCCAGACTAAGTCCGGCATAGCCTGCACCGATAATGATATCGTCCCATTTTGAGCTTTGATCCATAGGTTACTTTAACTTATAAAAGACCTTTTGACCCTATTGTCCACTCTTGGTCTAAGACTTGTAGATATGCTAGCATTTATCATGCCTAAGAATTTGGACAAATTTTTTGATCCTGAGACACTTCCAGAGAAATCTAAAGTAGAAGTGTCTATCACTTATTTTAAGGTAATTAGAACTAAGCTTAGATTGCCATTTACTCTGCCTCAAAGCTTAGAAAAAGAATATGCTTGGGATTACCCACTAGCTGATGCCGTTTTAGAGGACTGTATTTCAAAAGGTGGCGATACTGTGCTTGTTGATGGAAAACTTTACAACGAGAAAGTTAAAGCGTTAGCAAATCTATAACTTTAATTCAGACTTCACACACCGAACTAACTTTTTACTTATTTCATCATCTAAGCGCTTCTTGCAATCGTAGAGAACATTTTGAGCGTAAGCAGTACAGTCAGCTTCGTCTTTAAAGCGTGAATCTTTACGATTAAGCATGCAAAAAAATGATAGATTCTGTGAAACCTCTCTATCAATTGCCTCTTTTTGTTCAGGTGAAAGAGGAGCTGGTGTTGCTTTAACCACAGGTCTGGATCGAGGTTTCTTGTAAGCCTTAGGCCTCACAGTTGTAGGTCTCGTACTTGATCGTCTGGTATTTCCACGCTCTCTTAATTGGCGATAGTAATCTAGCACTCTTGAGCGTTCAATCTCTTCAAATGTCTTTTCTGTAGCATCTGAATAAGATGGATCGTTTGATATTGGTTTTGTTGAGGCACAGGAAACTAGAAAAAATAAACTAGAAATCGTCAACCAGCTCAACCAATTCTGGGGAATCAATGTACGGGTTTCTATTTTTTTGAGCTTCATATACTTTCTCATGTCGACTTCTTTCCGCTTCATCTACTGGATCTTGCCAATGCCATTTCTTTAAGAATTCTTCTTCGAGTGGTCCGATTGGATGATTGTATCTCGTTGAAAAATAAAATAATGCTCTTGCGACATTACCCTTATGTTCATCAGGTGGCTCAAAAGCAGTTTCACTTGAACCATAGGCAGTGCCACGATGAGAGCTTGTACATTCATTATTAATGACGCCGCCATTAACCTCAGCAAATATCAAGTTACCTCTTGAGCTGTTAGCACGTGAATTTGAAGGAAAGAGATGGTGAAGGTCTGTTAGTTGAGCATTTTTATTTTCATTAGGATTAAATCGGCTTTGAGGCCATGTATGCTCACAGTTAACTTGTGTATGATCTGGGATTCTTCCAGGACCTACGCCGTCTTCTTCATAGAAAGTTTGGCGGCAATAGACTTCATTTAAAGCGTAATCACCACGTCTTGATTCCAGATGAATCTTACCAAAAAGAATTTCTCTAGCTTCTCTATAAGTATATCTAACTACTTGTTCTTCACATTTACTTTGAGATGGGCAGTTGCTGGCAAGTTCATCTCTTGAGTCAGTTTTGACATGAACTTTGGCCATGACATCACGAAGAGCTTTTTTGAGTAAGGAGTTTTTAAGAGTACCTTCATCCAATTTTTGAACTAAATCTTTACTATAATATGAAGGGAGTTGGGCGAAGTCTGCAAAAGCAGGATTAAGGGACGCCATAATGGCAAAAATAAAGCTAAGCCTTAAGGTCTTAGACATGGATGACTCCTTCCTTGGGTCAAATATTTAATAAATGCTAGCACGCGAGAATCATATGGCCAATAAATCTTCGGGATTTTTTATTAGGATTCAATTAGCCGATAGTGACACTCGGTTAAAGCGAATGAATTAAAAGATTAATACTTGAAACTAGGAGTGATGTGAAAGTTAATGCCATCCCTAGTGCTCTTGGGGCACTCGTACCAATCGATAAAAACAAACCAATTGGGTGAAGTATGCGACCAAGTAAAAGACAGGCTCCAATGATATGAAGCACAAGGTCAGAGCTACCTGAAATTTCAGCTAAAGCTAATAGTAAAAGGATTGTTGGAACATACTCAGTAAAGTTAGCATGCATTCTAATCCCTGTTCGAAGATCTTTGTTATCTTTTCCCTCACCAATTCCAACTTTATGTTTCCATCTTAATCTAATGACGTTCAGAGATAAGGCGAACAATAGTATTCCAAGACACGCGGCGTAGATTGAAGTGACATTAAGAATGTTGAGCATTTCCATGGCCGTTCCTTTTAAGTTAAGATTATTGCTTATTTCATGATCGGAGGAAATTAGTATGGGAGTCAACCCAACAATTAAAAGTCGCATTTCTGGAGTCGGAGCTTTTGTTCCTGAAAAAATCATGACTAATCATGATCTAGAAAAAATGATGGACACTTCCGATGAGTGGATCGTTCAACGTACTGGGATTAATCAACGTCATTGGGTTGAACAAAATGTTTCGACCTCTGATCTAGGATACAAAGCATCCTTGGATGCAATTTCTGAAGCAGGTCTAAAAAAAGAAGATATCGATATGATCATCTTCGCCACTTTATCTCCTGATCACGACTTTCCTGGTAGTGCATGCTTTTTACAAGAAAAATTAGGCTTAGCTGGAATTGCAGCTCTTGATATTCGCCAACAGTGCTCTGGCTTTATTTACGGACTATCTATTGCTGACAAATTTATTCAATCTGGATCACATAAGAATATTTTATTAGTTGGTGGAGAAATCCATTCTAAAGGATTAGATAAAACTCCAAATGGTAGAGCTGTTTCTGTTTTATTTGGAGACGGAGCAGGTGCAGTCGTTGTCTCGGGGACAGAAGTTAAAGATGCTTCTAAAGATGGACATATTATTGCGACAAATCTTCATGCTGACGGAGCGTTTGCCAAAGAACTTTGGCTTCCAGGTCCTGGTACAGGCTTTGATGATCCTGAGCGTGTACCTAAAACGATGATTCAAGAGGGATGGCATTATCCGCAAATGAATGGGAAAACTGTTTTTGTTCATGCTGTGAAAAGAATGTGTGAAACACTTGTTCATACTTGTACGAGCTCAGGTGTAAAACTAGAAGACGTTGACCTATTCTTATTTCACCAAGCCAACCTTAGAATTAATGACAAGGTTGGAGAGATGCTTCAGATCCCTGCTGATAAAGTTTTCAATACGATTCAAAATTATGGCAATACAACTGCTGCAACAATTCCACTTGGAATGAGAGATGCTATTAAGGCGGGAAAACTTAAGCGCGGTATGCTGGTAGCAAGTGCAGCCTTTGGTTCAGGATTTACTTGGGCTTCAGGTCTTTGGAGATATTAAATGAATCGGTTGATCCTTTGTTCATTGGTATTGTTAAGCTTAAAATCTATTGCTCATGACGGAGAAGACCATCGGCATCTTGATCCGGCTCTGATTAGAAATATTTTTCAATCATATAATGTGGAATTTAGCGCTTGTTATCAAAAAGAATTGGATCAAAGTAAAAAGTCATTTGATTTCTCCTCAAAAGTAACTTTTACCATTGATCCCGATGGTGCAACCCAAGATGTTAAATTTGATGATAGTTCAAAAGCTGATGGCATCATGAATGTTCAAAAGTGTATTGCCAGTATAACTAAAGGTATAACTTATCCAAAGCCCAGTCGTGGTAAAAGTATCACTGTGTCTCAGCCTTTAAACTTTAAAGCAAAAAATTAGGATTTAGTGAATGAAGCTTATTTATCTCCTTAGTTTGTTATCTCTTATCTCTTGTGTGCCAGACAAAGAAACGTCCCAACTTTCATATTTTGAAGTGGATAAAGCAGCTTATAAAAAGTTTATTAATGAAAAGAGTTTACCAACTGAACCTGATTTAGCTTTAGATAAGTCAATTATCAATAATGACTATCCAATTGAAGTAGCTCTTTATCAGGACGGAAAGTTTTATTATAACCTTCCAACACTTGGTGATGGTACGGGAACATGGACAACTGATGGGGGAAAGCTAAAGCTTTTTTCATCAAGAACACTATTTGATATGTATATTGATATCTACGCAGCTGATCAGTCTGCTTCTCAAGTCATTTTGAAGTTTCGTGATCGAAATGGTCCTCAGATTGTAAAAATGACGAATGAAAATATAGATTAATTCTTTTTATATTTTTGTCTGATTTTCTTAATGAGATATGGGTACCAAAGAAGACAAATTGTCGAAAAAATTAGTGGTAAAAACCACATCTGCCAAAAGGTATTGATGCGATTATTCTTTGGATTATGAGGATCAATATAAACATCTAAAGTGTCGCCAATCATCTCATCACAAGTAGACAAATATTTTAGCTCACCAATCATGCCGTTCGCGACATCTCCCTCACTTGTAACAGCTCTTGGAACGTTTCGAGTTAAGGCCCTTCCTGTGGAGCTGCGTTTGGTGAAGCACTCAGTAACGGTAGCTTCTTTAGTCTCTAAATTTAGAATTGTGTAAGCACTGTCGTACAAAAAATAGCTAGTAACTGCAATTGGCGCAATCATTAGTCCAAGTGCGAAAGTACCACCAATTAAATATCCTAAATATTTAGCGAACACCTAAAAGAATTTTTTCTCAGCGTAATCGAAGATATTTTGTCTAAGGCCTAGAACATTATCATGACCTAGATATCTAATAAGATTTGGCTCATTAGGGATATGCTCATAGAGCAATTGTTCCATACCAAATTGAATCGTCTTCATACCAACATAAAGACCACAGAAGAAATCGTACTCTTTATTATTCCATGGTTCTAATAGCTCGTTAACGT
>CAXBMT010000128.1:0-7660 GCA_963976925.1 uncultured Bdellovibrionales bacterium | reverse complement strand
AGCTTTTAAATAAAACACCTTCTTTATTACCTCAAGCATCTGCAAACTCTTTAGTTATGCTTTCTAAAGAAAGTAAAGAATCTCAAGGACGTCGTGACCAGTTTATAAAAACAGCAGAAAACCTACTAAGATCAAATGATCAAATCAAAGCAGTTGAGATGTCTAAAAGAGTGCAATACTTTGATGCCGATAAAGCCGAGATCGAAAGACTTTCAAAATCGACTTGCCAGCTAGCACCTCAAAATAAGAAAGCGGCTCAGTATCACCTGTCTATTGCAGGAGAAGCTGTAGGTGCAAATCTAAATTTCTCTTGTCCTTAAAATAAAAAAAGCCTCCAAATAGGAGGCTTTCTTTTTAATCAAAATTTAATTTCGCTTACTTTACAGCATCAACGATGGCCTTAAAGCCAGCAGCATCACGAGCAGCGATATCAGAAAGCATTTTACGGTTAAGGTCTAGACCTTTAGCGCGAAGCTTACCAATGAATTGTGAATACGAAATTCCAAGTTCACGAGTTGCTGCATTAATACGAGCAATCCAAAGCTGACGCATATCACGCTTTAATAGACGACGTGAAATGTAAGCATAGTGAAGTGCACGTTTAACTGTTTCAGCAGTGTGACGGTACTTGGTACGACGGTCAAAGTGAAAACCTTTTGCAAGCTTTAGAACTTTGTTACGACGACGACGGGCTTTAAAACCTCTACGAACTCTGGCCATGAAAAATCTCCTTAACGATTACTGGGGGCTCTTAACACTTGAATCCCAGGGTCCCGGAAAAGGGTTAATAAAAAAACCTACGCGTATGGTAGGCAACGCTTCAATTGTTTAACGTCACTTGAGTGAACATAATCAGTTTTTACGTTACGAGCTTTAGACTTACTAGACTTAGCAGAAAGTAAGTGAATAAGGTTTGCACGTTTACGCTTAAACTTATCTTTACCGACAGGCTTGAATCTTTTAGCAACTGCTCGGCGAGTCTTCATTTTAGGCATGGATATCTCCCAAATAACTTAAAATACGAATAAAAAATAACGGTGATTTCTATCAAGCCAAGCTTGCTTTGCAAAGCAAAATCACCGATTTTGAAGAATTATTACTAAGAATTAGTGTTTTCTTGCTCAGAAGCCTCTTTGGCCTCTAACTTCTTCTCTTTTTTAGCAGCCTGCTGCTTAGCTTTTACTCTAGCAGCAATAGCTTTTTTGTCTGGAGCCACAATGGTTATAACGCGATTACCCATAAATTTAGGGTCAGACTCAACAAGCGCACCATATGTTTCAACGGTCTTAATGATATTTCTAAACTTCTCAAGACCTGCGTCTCTGTAAGCCATTTCACGACCACGAAACTGCATAACCATCTTAACTTTATCACCTTGCTCTAAAAACTTTTCAGCTCTTTTAAGTTTAGTTTCAAGATCGTGAGTTTCAATATTTGGACGGAACTGAATTTCTTTTAATTGAATAACAGCGGACTTTTTACGTGCTTCATTCTCTTTCTTTTGAAGCATGTATTTAAACTTACCGTAGTCAATAAGCTTAACAACTGGAGGCTTTGCTGTTGGTGAAACTTCGACCAAATCAAGACCTAGCTCTTGTGCAATTTCGCGTGCTTTGTCTATGGAAACAACTCCATAACCATCGCCACCTTCGTCAGTAATCAAACGACATTCTGGAATTCTAATTTGCTCATTTACACGTGGACCCTTTTGCGACGGAGCCCTTAAACTACCCTTATTATCTGGCTTAATAACACACCTCCAAAAAGCCGTTTGTACTAAATATTTCTATAAATCTATGAAATAACATATGCACTATACCTTAAAAATTTAAAATTGACGAACTGCTATGATCAAATACTGAATAAAGTTTCCAATAAGTTTTCATAGAGTCAATTGAGGACAAATCGCACTTCAAGCGAAGCTGCCAATAACTAAAAGATCCATATTCTTTCGGAAATTCAATAGTTTGCGTTTCTTTAAGCAGAGAAAGTGAAGAATCATGAAGTTCACTAAGCTTAGCATTATAGGAGAGATCTAAATTTATTGCTGCACTCGGTCTATCGTTTCGATCCTCAAGAATTAACCCATCACTACCTAATTGAGACTGAGAAACAAAGCCTGTGACTTGGCGGTAAACGTGAACCTTCTCTTCGCTCCATTCAATAATAACGTCATTGCTCTTCAACCTAAGTGAGGTTGATGTTTGCAAAAAGTTATCTACTATTAATAGAGATTGTTGCCATTGCTGTTCAAAAACGCTGCAACCAAATAAGCGTTGATTACCGATTAAAGATAGATCAAGTGAGTCTAATGTCATGTGCGAATGAGTGTCATTAACTCTTGGCGAGTTCGACCATCTTCCAAAAATGATCCACGAAGAGATGACGTCACCATAACTGAGTTTTGCTTTTCAACTCCACGACAAGTCATACAAAAATGCTTACTCTCGATAACACAAGCTGCGCCCTTAGAATTTAAGTTATCCATTAAAGCTTGAGTGACTTGATTACCAATACGCTCTTGAACCTGCAGCCTTCTAGCGTAGATCTCAACGATTCTAGCAAGCTTGGAAATACCAACAACTTTATCTCTTGGAATGTAAGCAACATGAGCCTTACCAACAAAAGGTAATAGATGGTGCTCACATGTTGAATAGAATTCAATATCTCTTAAAAGAATAATTTGATCGTGAGGAATGACATCATCTTCACTAAAAGTCGTTAAAATATCTTCAGGCTTTTGAAGGTAGCCGCCATAAAGCTTGTCCCAACTCTTGATAACTCTATTTGGAGTATCGGCTAAACCCTCTCTAGTGGCATCTTCACCCAAATATTCAAACATGGCTGAGATCATCGATTTAACTTTTTCTTTATCACCAGGAAATTGTTTGTTGCTCATCTAGGACTCCACCACTCTAATATTTAGGGCCAATTTATCGATCAGATCGTTTTCGTACTTTTTAAGCAAAAGATCAAACCTATCATGTTCGACAATTGTATATAACCCATCAATATTCTCGATGACTCCCATTTGTTGAAAATAAGTCATAGCACTTTTGGCTATTGCAATAGAAAAGCTCTCTTTATATTTAACCACTCGACCAAGCTCTCTAAGCTCATCGAGAGTTTCCTTCATTCTTTTTGTGTAAGCATCGTACTTAAAGCCTTGTGGGTTTCTAGTCTGAAGTTCTTTCATAGCAACCATAGCACCATAGTAAGCTTCGTTAATCGTGCTACATACGCGAGAAAAAACGCCTAAGTTCGCGACGATGGCATAAAGTTCTTTTCTTGAAAGCTCAAGGCAATCTTCAAGAGTCTTAACTTCTCTGCCAATAGCATCTGAAATAATTCGAAGGGAGCGAACTAAAAATTCATGAACTGTTGGTAGATAGAATTCTTGTTTTAACTGAGCTCGTTGAGCCAAGAAGAAACTCTTTAGGTCTTCGACGCTATTAATTCTGCCGTTGAACATATTGATCCAGGCACCAGTGATGACCCAAGGAGCAAGAAAGTGATGGAGAATTGTATTTTTAAAATAAAGAATCTCAGTTCGACTTTCATCTTTAATGGCATAAAAAGGATGGCTTGTTCCATCGTTTCTACCAATAAGTTCAATCTTCTTATTACCTACGAGAATATCCATCGCCCGCTCGAGAGCAGCTTCAAACTTTTCGCAGTCGAGCGATTGAGTTACTGGGATATCAAACTTTTTACAATGAATAATAACGGCTTTAGCCTTTGCAATAATATCACTCCAAAGGAGTGCGCCTTGTGGTTCATCGAGAAGAACAAGCGCAAGTAGCGAAGTTGGCGTTACCATCATATGGCGACCAACTTCTCTAAAGCATTTAAAGGCTAAATTTTGAGTTTGTTTTTTCAGTTCTTCATTTGTTTCTTTAAAAACCTCAATTGGCTTCCCTACATTGATATGAACTGAACCAAACTGGTAGGCAAAAAGTTTAAACAGGCCAAAAAGCTGTCCGGTTGATTCTTTTTTCTTTTTTCCACCGCTTAGTTCTCTAGCTAGTGATTTTTGTTCTGGCACATATTCATGAACGATCGAGACAGGAAGAAAGATAAGAGGAGTTTCTTCACCTTGATCAGTTAAAACATTATGAGCTTCAATCAGCATTTGATAAAGGCCGTATCTTGGCGGTAGAAGCTTTCCGGTTCTAGATCTTCCACCCTCAAAGAAAAACTCAATTGGCTTTTTTTCTTTAAGAAGATAATAAAGATAGGCTTCGAGAGTTAGTTTGTAAGTAATATCGCTAGAAAAGCTTCTTCGAATAAAAAAGCATCCGGACTTTCTAAACATTGTCCCAATTGGAAAGATATTTAGATTAATGCCGCCAGCAATGTAAACTGGAAAGCGATACTTTTTGTAGACTTGGTAATTAATCGCTAAATAGTCTGCATGACTTTGATGATTTGGAACTAAGACAACTGAGCCTTTCTTTGTCAGCTCTTCTAAGTTGATGTCGCCTTCATTGAAATTAATACCATCGTAAAGTCTTGGAAGAGCAGCATCGAGCATCTTCTCCATCGACTTAATATAAGTTGGAGAAAAGTCCGCCGCGATCTCTTTAAGGCATTTTAAAGCACGATCTTTTTCAGATTTTGAGTTTTCGCGTGATTCAATTCTGTGTCGTAGTTTAGGGTACGATAGAACAACTTCTTGTAAATCAGTCACGCGAGAGTATCTCCGATATCAATGCTGCAGACCATGTGGACGAGATTCCATCATGCCTGAAGTATTCATTTCCATAAATAATGCATTTTCTCTCATCGCAAGTATTTGATCAACGCCTAGGTAGGTCATTCCCGAGCGAAGTCCTCCAGTTAACTCTGAAATAACTTCAGCAACAGGGCCTTTACAAGCAATACGAGTATCAACACCTTCTGCGGCCATGCCTTGAGGAAGCTCACCTCTCCAAGATACCTGAGCAGCTTTTGATGCCATTCCACGGTAAGCCTTAGTTCCGCCTTTAAGTTCACCTGGAGTTTCTAGCGTTCCTGATAACAGCGAGCCTGCCATCACAGTGTCACCACCAGCACAAAGAGCTTTGACGATGTCGCCAGAGGTTTTTAAACCACCATCAGCAATCACAGGAACACCATGAGCAGTTGCCTCACGGGCACATAATGCGATCGCTGTTAGCTGAGGCACACCATGACCTGTAATAATACGAGTCGTACACATTGAACCGGGTCCAATCCCAACTTTAACGGCATCTGCACCACGATCGATCATGCGACGTACTCCATCAGGAGTGGCAACGTTGCCAGCAATCACATCAATATGTGGGTACTTATTTTTAATATACTCAAGGGTATCAAGCATCATGACAGAATCGCCGTGAGCAATATCAACAGTAAGAATGTTAACGCCAGAGTCAGCTAGTAAATCTGCACGACGCATTCCTTCTTCTTTAACACCAACTGAAGCAGCGACCGGAAGCTTTAATCCTTTGGCATCGATATGAGCACGAACTTGCTTAACATGAAGAACTTGATCTTCAGGAGATAAGAAACGGTGAATGATACCCATACCACCAAGATCAGCCATGGCCATCGCCATCGTCGCTTCTGTAATTGTATCCATATTGGCACTAACAACAGGCGTTGTTAGTGTATAGTTTTTTGTGACTTTAGAATTAAGAACTGGATCACGACGTGAAGTCACTGCAGAGTGACGAGGAACCAATAAAACATCGTCAAAAGTTAACCCTTTGCCGCGATTAAGAATGCCTTCCCAGTTGAACATTAACTCCATAATTTCCTCATCGATTGAATATTTTTTAGGTGTACATCATCCCACCATATAAGTCCCGATTGATAAACAACTTTGTAAACAAGAAGAAAGAAAGGTTAAATGAAGACGCGAGCGGTCAAGGGGCTTATTCGCCAATAAATCCAGCAAAATAAATCGGTAAAATGATATAGAGGATCGTGTCTCTCACAAGATAGAACAAAAAGAAGTAAACAAAGGCTTTTGGGCTTTTATTCCACAGTTTTTCGATCCCTAAAACCTGAGCTCGCTTGCTCATAGAAATCATAAATTTGGATTTACCCCAATGCTTAATGAAGAAAACTACAGCTCCATCAACCTTACGATCAACGGCGCGAGCAAAACCAAGAGGCACTGATATGACTCGAGAAGTAAAACGACTCATAAGTGAATTTTGTTTAACCTTGGTGTTCATAGACATTTCTTAGCAAACTTCCTTCTCTTTGAGGAGTAAAACCGTAATTATTACGGGCCATACACTTTTGTGACACAAATAATGCATACCTTTGTTAAGTTATTGATAAATCATGACAAATAATCTTCGTCTTATCCATTTGCCGGCTGACATCAATCTTCAAAAAGTTCCTGAAGATCTGTTTGTTCTATCAACCTGCCAAAGAACAATTCTCTTTGGTTCTGATTATAGCTCACTCATCAATGAAGTGCGTGAACATGTGATTGACGACCATATTGGTAACGATGCTTATTCATTTTTACTGCAGATGATTTGTGGACTTAAAAGCCAAGTCCTCGGTGAATATGAAGTCGTCTCACAATTTAAACAAGCATACGCGGAATATATCTTAAAAAAAGATCGAGACTCTTCAGTCATGCGAGTCTTAGAAAAACTTTTTAAAGACGCTAAAACAGTACGCTCTTCTCACTTACTTGAAATCGGCTCCCACACTTATGGTGGTCTAGCGAGAAAGCTTATTATTAAACATTCCGATGAACAAAAGGGACGAGTCCTAATCTTAGGTTCAGGAAAGCTCGCCGAAGAGGCACTAAAGCTCTTAACTCGAAAGTTTGATGTCTACTTATCGGCCAGAAACTTTGATCGCGTAGCAACACTGCATGATCAACATGGCATCCGCCCAGTAGAGTGGTTCTCACCTAGCCTTTACCGTGAGTTTTCACTAATCGTTAATACGATTGGATCACATGAATCTATTTATCATGATGATTTTTTTAGTTGCTGGTCTACAAGGCATGAGGACAATAAGCGAGTCTTTATTGATCTAGGCTCCCCAAGTGCGCTCGTAACGAAGCTAGGTAAGAGCGAAGGTGTTTATCGTCTGGAAGATGTATTCGCCTTTCAAGAAAAACTAGATGAAGAGAAAAAGCAAAAGCTGGCAGGAGCTAGAGCTGCAATTGAAGAAATTGTAGATCGTCGTCAGACAAAAACTTCAAGTAAAATAATCATCAGTCAAAAAGACATGGAATTTGTTTAATGAAGAGAACATGGAAGATCGGTACCAGGGGCAGTCTACTGGCCCTTACCCAGTGCCAACAAACTAGAGAATTACTTTCAAAAAAAAGCGGTGAACAGTTTGAGCTTGTTGTTATTAAAACACAGGGCGATCAACAAACAGACAAGCCACTTTGGCAGCTTGAAGGTAAAGACTTTTTCACCAAAGAGCTTGATGAAGCCTTACTTAAAAATGAAGTGGACCTAGTCGTTCATTCTTACAAAGATCTTGGTAGTGAAAGACCTGAAGGTATTAGCTTAGCGGCGGTGGTCGAAAGACAATTTGGTCACGACATTCTGCTTATTCCACAAAAAAATATAGATCTCCTGCAAAGTAATAGCATCAAAGAGCTGGTTGTTGGAACGAGCTCTCCAAGAAGAATTACAAATTTAGAAAATCAACT
>CAXBMT010000127.1:0-7688 GCA_963976925.1 uncultured Bdellovibrionales bacterium | reverse complement strand
TAGCTCTGATAACTTTCAAGCAGCTATTGGAAATACTGCTCAAGATCTTTTTAATGATTATTTAATCAATACAGCAGTTCGATTTTTAATCCCTGAAGTCTTTGCGCTATTTCTTCGTGGAAACTACTTTCTTGATACAGCTTTGATTCCAGAGATTATTTACCATGAATATACACATTACATGATGGCCGATTCTATAGAGCCAGTAGTTAACAGTACTTTGCTTGAAGGCTTTGCTGACTACTTTGCAACGAAGGTTAGTGGACGCTTATCATTGGCAGATGAGCTAGGTGATTATGGTCGTCTTATCGAGAGTCGTGATGCCTTATCTAGAGACGTTTATTCATTAAGTCTGGATACTAATGAGGGTTTAGGCTCCGACTTCATCTTGTCCGTCCTCTATGAAATTGAAAGTTATGTTTCGCTATATGAAGACAGAGATGAAGTTATTAGACGAATTTTTGAGATGCGTCGTTCTCTAACTGTTGATTCTCAAATTAAAGACACGCTGCCCAGATTGGTTTGGAAACACTTCCCCAAATATAGATACTCTCTAACTGCCTTATTACACAATCGTGGAATCTAGTACTCGAGTAATTCCCTTGACGATGCACTGCTAGAAAGTTAGCTATAGCTTATAAACTGAAATCCGAATCGGAGGAATATATGTTACGTTCAGCCCTTAGCTGTCTACTGTCCTTTATGTTGATGTTTAGCTCTTATGCTGGAACTGTTGGTCTAAAAAGCAACAACGACATCGGCAGAGTCGTCACAAAGTATGACTACCTATTAACAAGTCATCCTCAAGCTCATGAAGCTGAATTTAGAAAAGCGACTATGGAAAGCTTTAACGCTGACCTGGCTTCAATCTCTAAGACTCTTACTAAAGAAGAGCTTCAAGTTGAAATTGAAAAGCTAATCGCAAAGGTTCCTACTCAAGCTGATCGTGATGCTTTTAATAAGATTCTAGCGACTTCTAGTAAGGAAGAGCTTGCTGCAATGTTTAGTAACCCTAATCTTCTTACACAAGCTTTACGTGGTGAAGGTGCAAACTTTAGCTTCACAAATGGGCCAAGCATTCACACAATCATTCTTGGACTAGTTGCTGTTTTAGTCATCGCTGTAATTGTTGATGCGATTGTAACATCTATCAAATATGACTTTTACTACAGCTACAGCATTCAAGGAGAGGGTTGGGTTAATTACAATACATTTGATCAACAACCGACAACTACTTGTTACTTTTTTCCATCAACTTCAGAGTCTGAAAAACAAAATATGATTGATGACGCTTTAACTAGATGTGAAGCTTCATCAAAGTATCCTGAGACTTGTCGTTTTAGTGGTTGGAGCTATAGCGATAACTTTAATCAGTACCTATACAGCGATCCAATCTTCTATTACTCACATCCAATCTCATGTTGGATTCAAGCAAGTGTTAAGACTGACGATCGTCCATAAGTCTTGAATTAAATGGCTCCGGTGTTCATCGGAGCCTTGTTTAAATCTGATCTTCTAATACAATTGATACATATTAAAAATTAACTGGAGTATTTATGTGGTACGCCATCGACTTTGGTACTTCAAACTCACTACTGTCATTTGTTGAAGATGGAAAAAAACCTCAACTCATCAATTTGGAAAATGATAAGCCTGTTTTAAGGTCTTTAATTTTTACTCCCGAAAAAGACCAGTTCTTTTTTGGTAATGAAGCGATTTTAAAATATCAAGAGTCTGCAGGTGATGGAAGGTTCTTTAGATCCCTTAAAAAGTTCTTACCTGAGCCAGGGTTCAAAGGAACAGATGTCTTTGGAGACCGGTATAAAATTGAAGATCTGATTTCGACATTCTTAAGGAAGGTCAAAACAACTGCAGATCAAAAGCTTGGGAAAAATATCGAGAATGTTGTTCTGGGTCGTCCAGCTTTATATTCACTTGATTTAAAAAATGATCAACTCGCTGAAGATAGAATGAGAAAGGCTGCCGAAATGGTTGGCTTTAAAAATATTGAGTTTTGTCCCGAACCGATTGCAGCGGGACTGAATATAGAAGACAGTAAATCTGAAAAAATTATACTTGTTTGTGACTTTGGCGGTGGAACTTCAGACTTTACTCTTCTAAAGGCAGGTACTGGTAAATTTACTAAGGACAATGTTCTAGGCCTTTCAGGAGTATTTGTCGCTGGTGATGCAATTGATGGAAGGGTTATGCGAGATTTTATCTCGGATCATTTTGGAAAGAATATTACCTATAAAGCTCCTCTTGGAAGTAACGTCTTAACATTTCCTAAAATCCTACTTCGTAAACTTTGTAACCCTGCTCATATTGCATTTCTAAAAGAGCGTGATACATGGGAAGTTTTAAAAGAGTTGGAGATGTGGTCTATAGGAGAGTCTGATCAGAAGTATTTTGATCAGCTCTTTTGTTTGATTGAAGAGCAGCTTGGATACCCGGTTTATGCTGAAATTGAAAAGACGAAGATCGCTTTAGGGGAAAAAAGCAGTGCTAGTTATAAATTTAAGCAATCATTAATTGACATTGAAATGTCCATCCATCGATCTGAATTTGAATATGCCGTCAATTCAGAGATTGAAGAGATCTTTAGCAGTCTTGAGAAGGTATTTGAGCAATCTGGTTTAACTCATGCTGATGTTGATCAGGTCAGAATTACTGGGGGGACAGGACAGATGCCACTTGTTCAAAAGAAGCTTTGTGATTTGTTTGGTAATGATAAGATTGTAAAAAGTGAAGTCTTCCAGTCTGTTGTTCAAGGACTAGGGCTCTATGCAAATAGTCTTTAAATAATTAAAAGATAATCTCTAAGACTTCTTCTATTGTGGTTAAGCCTTGTTCAATTTTATCAATACAATTCTTTCTAAAAGGCGTGAACATGCCTTTTGTCCTATGCTTTAGCTCGTTAAGGCTGACATTGTCATGAATGGCCATTTTCATTTCGTCTGTGAACTCTACTAACTCATAAACACAGATTCGCCCAATGTATCCGGTGTGCTTACATTCATTACACCCACAAGCGGTATAGATTTCGTTAGGCATCTTCATCGAAAGATCATCTTTTAGAATTTGCCATTTGTCTTTTGGCGTTTCGACTTTAGTTTTGCAATGAGGACACAGCTTTCTTACCAGTCTCTGTGCCATGATTGCTTTTAGAGACGAATTAATCAGAAATGTTGGAAGGCCAAGGTCTATAAGTCTTTGTATCGAAGCCAAAGCACCATTTGTATGTAGAGTCGAAAAGACTAGATGGCCTGTAAGAGAGGCTTGAATTGTCGCATCTCCAGTCTCATGATCACGAATCTCCCCAACCATTATGACGTCAGGATCTTGTCTCAAAAAGGTTCTAATGGCACTTGCAAACGTAAGGTTAACCTCAGGCTTAACTTGAACCTGATTAAATGAATCCATAAAAATTTCAATGGGATCTTCAATAGTACAAACATTCACTTCATCTGTAGCGAGTATGTTAAGTGAAGAGTAAAGAGTCGTGGTCTTACCCGAACCAGTAGGTCCCGTAACGATAATTAAACCTTGCTTACTATTAATTAACCTTAACCACTTTTCATGATCTTCTTTTGAAAAATCTACAATTTCAAGTGACTCTCTATTAACCGTTTGGTCAAAGATTCTCATCACAATCTTTTCACCATTAGGAGTAGGGATTGTAGAGACTCGAAGTTCAATTTGGCGATCACCATCTAGAAATCGTTTAATACGACCGTCTTGCGGTTTTCTTTTTTCATCAATCTTTATATTGGCTAGTATTTTTATTCTTGTTGTAACACCTAGTAGAGCGGATGGATCCATTCGATAAACTGTTCGAAGCTTTCCATCAACTCTAAAACGAATTTGTGCCATTCCTTTCTTGGGTTCAAGATGAATGTCACTGGCTCTTTCATTTAAAGCATAATTCATAATCCAGTCGACAATCTTTATCACTGAATTATCATCACGACCTAATGTCTTTTGTTTTGTTTTATCAATGAGTGAATCAAGTTCTTCTATCTGACCATTTCTAAGTAAAGACTGATACTTTTTATCTTTGTTATGGACGTTATCTTTGTTTAAATCTTTTAAAACTTTCTGTACGACAAAGATTTCTTCTAGAAGTATTTTTATCTGAGTGGGAGAAGCAAACTTAACTTCGATATCTTTTTTGATTGTATTCTCTAGCTCATGAACCCAGTTTAAATAAAATGGCTCTGAGGTAACAAAGACCGCTTTTTTATCATCAACATGAATAGGCATGATCTGGAGTCTTGATGCATAAGCATAAGGAACTACGCCTACGACTGATTCCACCTTAACCTTAATTGGATCAACCTTAATATATTCAATTCCAATTCTCTTGGCATACCACTCGGTAATTCTTTCAACTGATGTTAACCCACTCTGAAAGAGAATTTCTACTGCTCTTCCCTCTGTCAATGCAACTAAAGGATGAAGTTTAGTCATTGTCAGCATCTTGGCTAGTGATCGTGCCGTAGACTCCTCAATGGTCTTACTAACGACAAGTTCTTTAAGAACATGCTTAAGTTGAATCTTACGATTTTTGAGTATGTCAGTTGATCTAGAAATTTCCATAAATCTTAATCGGATCTAGGGAATAAACGTTTAGAATTAAAGCAAAATAGTCAGCCTATCTTACTGTCTATTCATGGATACCAAGCGACGAAAATATCAGTGTGTAAAAAATATACACTTCCTAAATAACTAGTAATTTTCCATGTGATTTCAAGTATTTAGGTTTCAGATAAAGGTAATTTGTTGGCATAGGTCTTGCTTTAATATCTTGTATATTAATGGAGAGACTTTATGAGCAAACTAGCGATTATCTTATTGGCTATGGCATCGATTTATTCTGTTCGTGCCACATCACAAACTACGGACTATATCGATATTAAGGCCGCATGCCAAAGTCTTGAAAGTGACTCAAGTCATTCAATTCTTGGCGATTCTCGCTGTCTAGGTTTAGCAGCTGATGGATCAGAGATTGTTCCTCTTCAGGTTAGCAGAGCCAGTAATACGACTGATGAAGTCGAAAGTATCCAGTCTAGCATTAAGCCTGCCGATCTTGCGCACTTATGTGAAGAGTTTAAAAATGATGGCCTTGCTAGTGATGGGCAAAAAGCTATTGAAATCGATTTTCCATTACAAAATGATCGTAAATGGAAAGTTGTCTTTACATTCGGTCCATTCCTATCATTTCACAGAAAACTTAAGATGCGCTTACAGAATGAAAATACAGATGTAACAATCGACGGGCTTGAGCCTGTTCAAAGAACAGGCCTGCATCATTATGCTGTCTGGAGTGATAACACTGAGATCGGAAAGTTTATTGATGAACCACAAAACGACTTTACATTAGAACTTCAAAACGTAGATGGTAAGTACTTTTTTGGTCTACGCTATTCACACCCGAAGACTCTCTTTCAAGATCGTCATGACAATCCTCAAATTAATTCGAGTATTGATATCGAGGGTCGTATTGGTGGACGCGACGTAAGCGAACAAGGTGTTAATTTAAAAGATTATATTCATACACTTTCTACCAGTCATGGAAATACAAATATCAATTTTTTTGGTGGTAAGGTTATTAATCTAGCAGGAGAGAGCGGCGGCAACAATCTTGAGCTAAGAGTTGGAGCTGGTGCTGGTGTTTCTTTTGCCAACGGTGTTTCAAAATATTATGTGCTTGATGATAACGGTGATTTAAAACTCGAGGTTACTGAGAACCAAGGTATGAAGGTTTATGGTTTTAACCTCACAGGCGAATCAACACTGCGATATAATTTCATGCAAGGAACAATGAATGCTTCACTAAATGCTCGTGGAGTTTATACGAGAATTGATGGACCAATGGGGAATTTTGACGCTAGAGGAGACCTATTGAGTGCACAAGTTGGAGTATCTTTAGGTTACAGTCCAAATCTCTTTCCTTCAAAATCTGAGAAGGCAAGACGTCGAATTGCTGAAATAGAAAAAAATGAAGAAAAAAGAGAAAGACTACAAACTCGTTTAGAAGAATTACAAAACCAAGATTAATTTAAATATAGGATTTGAAATGAAAACCTTACTAACAATTTTTGCAGTTATGAATTTTTTCAGTGCTGCGGTTAATGCTCAGGAAGTACCTGCAGTTGAAATCGTTTTTGATAGCGCTGAGCAAAGAGATCAGGCTCTTGGAGATGGACTTGATGCAGATCAAATCGCTGCTCAAGTTGAACAGTCTAGAGCTGACTTAATTGCAAGCGTTGGTGCAGAAGAAGCCGAAAAGATGGTACCAGTTGGTGTAACTTATATGATGGTTGATGAACTGATTGAAGAAATGAGTAATGAAAGAGCATTGGAAACTACTGCTTGTGAAACAAATCAAGAAGCAGCTAGAAACATAGATCTTGAAAGAGAGATTACAAGATTAAGACAAGTGATGAATGATGCATACAGTACAGGCCCAAAAGGTGTTCTTTTTATTACTTGGGGATATAATCGCGGCTTTCACTCAACCTCTGACATTACAGTCACAACAGATGAAGGATCATATACAATTAGAAATGCTGTTGGAAATGATAGACCTTCTCCACTAAGTATAAAATATTTAAAGCCTTCAAATTTTTCAGTTCCACAATATAACCTAAAACTAGGATATTGGTTTTCAAAAGATTCACGTTTTGGAATAGGTGCAGGAACAGATCATATGAAGTGGGTTTTTGATCCTGAGCGCGAATATGATATCGAAGGCGATTATACTGGTGAACTTTGGGTTGATGGTGAAAGACGCTCATTTGACGAGGTTGTTGCCGGTAGAGATGCTAGCTTTTTACTTTTAGAGCATACTGATGGCTATAATTATCCATATATCGAGGGGCTCTATAGAGAAAAGCTTGTTGATACAAGACGATTTGGCATCGACGCGGTAGCTGGTGCTGGTGCAGGTATTCTATTTCCAAAGACAAGAACTCGTATTGCTGACCAAGAAAATACTGCTTCTTATAGAGATATAGATAATAAATTTCACGTTGCAGGTTATGCCTTTCACCTTGATGCAAGCTTGATGTTTAAATACAAACAGAGAAATGGTGTTTCATACTTTGTAAAACCAACGGTTAGAGGTGTTGCTGGCAAAATTAATAATGCTCTTTATTTTGGGAATGAAGGATCAATTGAACAGTCAATGATCTATACACTTGAGCCTTCGTTGAGCGTTGGAATGGAAGTACCACTAAATGTTATCAATAATGAAGTAAAAAGAGGCGCTAGAAGAGAGCTTCGTACATTAAGAAGAATGCAAAGACTTGACGAAGAAACAGCTGAAGCTGAACTAAGTCTTGAAGAGATGCAAAGACAGTACGAGCAAAGCCAAGCAAGTAACTAATCTCTTAAATATAAGGCAAATTTAGTTGTAATCGATTAAATTTGTCTTAAATTCTTCCGAAAAGAATTTATGTTTGTACTTTTCGTTGTTGGTGCCATTTTTTGTCTATTTGGAGGCTTGTTCCTTCTCGGCAATTTATATTTTAAAAACCACGGTAAAGTTTTAAGTGGCAGTGTCATCGGGATAGAGAGGTATATTTCTAAGGGACGAAAACGAAGCCGTTCTGTTATGTATCGTCCTTTGATTGAGTACCACTTCAACGGCAAAGCTATTATTTTTAATACTTCGATTGGCACAA
>CAXBMT010000126.1:0-7691 GCA_963976925.1 uncultured Bdellovibrionales bacterium | reverse complement strand
CGGCCGTAACTATAACGGTCCTAAGGTAGCGAAATTCCTAGTCGGGTAAGTTCCGACCTGCACGAATGGCGTAACGACTTCCCCACTGTCTCAACTGGAGACCCAGCGAAACTGGAGTGCCCGTGAAGATACGGGCTACCCGCGGTAGGACGAAAAGACCCCGTGAACCTTTACTGTAGCTTGGCATTGGATTTCGGATAGTAATGCGTAGGATAGGTGGGAGTTTTTGATCCGTGCGTTCAGGCGTACGGGGAGACATCCTTGAAATACCACCCTTTGCTATCTGGAATTCTAACCTACGATCATGATCTGGTCGGGGGACAATGTCTGGTGGGCAGTTTGACTGGGGCGGTCGCCTCCTAAAGAGTAACGGAGGCGCACAAAGGTACCCTCAGGCCGAATGGAAACCGGCCGCAGAGTGTAAACGCATAAGGGTGCTTGACTGCAAGACAAACAAGTCGAGCAGGTGCGAAAGCAGGTGTTAGTGATCCGGTGGTTCCGTGTGGAAGGGCCATCGCTCAACGGATTAAAGCGGTACGCGAGCTGGGTTCAGAACGTCGTGAGACAGTTCGGTCTCTATCCACCGTGGGCGTAAGAAATTTGAGTGAATCTGACTTTAGTACGAGAGGACCGAGTTGGACGAACCTATGGTGTACCGGTTGTGGCGCCAGCTGCATCGCCGGGTAGCTAAGTTCGGAAGGGATAACCGCTGAAAGCATCTAAGTGGGAAACCCATCACAAGATAAGATTTCTTTTAAGGCACCTTGAAGACTACGAGGTTGATAGGTCGGAGGTGTAAGTTCAGCAATGGATTGAGCTGACCGATACTAAATTGCCGTCTGCTTTTTTCTCGTGTCATACGGATTCTGTTTTTTTTCTTGGCCTGTTTTGTGAGTGTTAAAGTTCATGAAACGGTCTTTGAAAATTTTACTAGTGCGAGCTAGTCGAAGTTGAATGATTGGTTTCATTTGTGTAGAACAGGTGAAATTAATAATTCAGTTTTGGCGTGTCGATAGCGCTGGGGAAACACCCGATCCCATCTCGAACTCGGAAGTTAAGCCCAGTAGTGGCGAAGGTAGTGCAAGGGGAACTTTGTGTGAGAATAGCAAGATGCGCCATTTTTAAGCCCCTCTTTTTAAGAGGGGCTTTTTTTTGCATAAAATCCAAATTAATTAAGAACAGAAAAATTCTTGCAGTGAGCGTTAATGGCTTTCTCTAAATCGACTGCTTCAGGAGATGTAGAAGTTAGTTCATCGTAGCTCTCCATAACAACTGCTTGATCATCATTAAGTTCTGCAAGTCTTAAGATAGTTGTTTGAGCGATTGAGCTGAAAGCCTCTAAGTATTTAATACGACAGTTTCTTACGTGATCAGTAATTTTATCGTTAGCAGAAAGATTAAGAGTAGAAAAAAGTAATACTAAAGTTAAAAATTTCATTGATTGCTCCCCGTTAGTTTTCTCGATACTAATAGGAAATCCTTTTTGGATATAGGGAACTAGTAAAAAATACAGTCTATATTTACAAAATTAGAATTTTATTAAACTAGTTTAAGAAATAGATATCTTTGAAATCAGCAACAAAACATCTATATTATTTTATATGAAAAAATGGAAAGGCGAAGCTATCGTTGAATTAGGTAAGTGTACACAGCCTCACGGAATAAAAGGGGCGTTTACTTTTCATCTAATAAATACTCAAGACAGCTCTCTCGATTTAGATTCAAGAATCATACTCTTCCCACTAGCAGCCAAGAGCTCAATTAAAGAAAGTGGAGAAGAATTTACGATTGAGAAAATTTCTTTTGGTCATAAAGTAATGACATATTTGAAAGGCATTAGTGATAGAAGCATTGTTGAAGCCATGATTCCTTTTTCAATACATATTTTAAAAAGTGATCTACCTGAACTTGATGAAGATGAAGTTTATCTAGATGACCTTATTGGTTGTAAGGCCATTCATCATGAGACAAAAAAAGAACTTGGAAGAATAATCGGTCTTGAAGATAACGGAGTTCAAGCAATCTTGGTTATAAGAGGTGTGCAGCCAATGGATATTCCATTTGTTGATGCTTTTGTAGGTGAGATTGATATTGACGCTGGAACAGTAGAAATAGATCCTCCGGAGTATATATGAGCGATCAAGTAAGGGCCTTGCTTGACCGCTATTCAAAGACTACAGATGAGCAATGGAGTGATATCGCATCAGTGTTTCGTACTGAAACCATTAAAAAAGGTGAAAAGTTTTTATCTGTCGATGAAACCTCGGATAGATTTGCCGTAGTAGAAGAGGGACTGTTTAAAATATTCTATGTTGATAGCGAGGGAAAAGAGGCCATAAAAACCTTTAGAGCAAAAGGTGGTGTCATTGGTGCCTATGCCGAGTTTCTTAGAAATATTCCTAGCCGCTTAACTGTACAGGCCTTAAGGGATAGTAAAATTACTGTTATTCAGGGAAGTGAGATGGTGAAGCTTTTTAAAAGCTCTGCTCATTGGGAAAAGATAGGAAGAAGGATTACGGAAAGTCTTTATCTCGAAAAAGAAGAAAGAGAGTATCAATTTCTTTGTTTAGATGCAGCTGCAAGATACCAGTCATTTCTTCAAGAGTTTAAAAATGAAGTTAATAAAATTCCTGATTATATGGTTGCTAGTTATTTAGGTATAACGCCAGTTTATTTATCTAAACTTAAAAAAAATAGCTAAGTCGTATAAGCTTTTTCTTTAATGTAATCCTTACTCCTCCAAGCACTAATTAAAAGTAACGCTGAAATATTATGCCATATTGTCCACCAGCCTATAAGTAGGATCAATTGAGACATGTCTGAATAAAAGGCTAGTGCAACTCCTAAAGCTAGAGAAGTATTTTGGTAACCAACTTCAATTGTTAAAGATCTACTTTCTTTATGATCTAACTTGATTAAAGTCGACATTATATACCCGATACTTAAGGCAATCGACTGATGAATTAAAACTAATATGAAGATTGTTTTAAAGTTTGAGCTAAGCGAATTGAGATTAAGATAGATTGCATAAGAGAATATGCTGATCATAAAAAACATCGAAAGCTTCTTTAGGGTGTTCTTTAAAAATTTGACTCTGGTCTCAAAGTAACTTTTCGCAAGAATCCCTAAGGCTAAGGGAATAATAAGAAGTATAAGTAGACTTATAAATAAGTTTAATCGGTTTACTTCAAGATTTGATACAAGTTGAGTTGAATTTAAAAAAGTCGGCCAAAATGTCATATGGAAGGGAGTTGAGATAATTGCAATAATCGACGAGAAAAAGGTTAAAGACATCGAATAAGCAACAGATCCACCTGCTAAATATGAAATGAAATTTGACGAACTTCCTCCTGGGCATGCAGCAATAAAGATTATTGCCATAGCATACTCAAAACTTAAATCTGCTAATTGTATAAAGAGAAATGAAAATATTGGAAGAAGAATAGTCTGAGCAAAAACACCGAAAATTATTTTTCTTGGTTTTTTTATAATTTCCACAAAATTGTTAATTGATAAATCAAGCGCCAAACTGAATGTAATCAGGAAAAGAGCAAATCCTATAAAAACTTTTGCTTCAAGCGGTAGCTGCATTACTTGATCTCATCATCAAATATGACATCATCGAAAGTTTCCTTTAGAAAAGGAAGTGTTAGGCAATTCGATCGATCATATTCTCTGTCGTAAATATTAAATCTTTTTTGAAAACGAGTTGGGTAATAATTCATTTCAGAGATAATTTCTGCTGCTAATAACTCTTGTTTGGCTATTTTATTAAAGCGGTTAAGGGTTGAACTTGTTTTACAAGAAAGCATTACGTCTTTGATACTTTCATTATTGAATGAGCTTTCAATATAAGATGTATTATCTTCTAGTGACTTATCAAATGGCATAGGAAAGTTATTAATCCATAAGCTTTTTCCATTTGGTAATAAAAAAGGATCAACAGGCTCCCCGTTAAGCCATGTATTAAAGTGTATATGAGGAATACCAAACGGAAATGTAATGAGGCCATCAACGCCGCTATAGCCTGAAAGCGCAATTGCTGAGCCATGATCTAATATTTCTCCAAGTCTTACTAATGGTCTTGAAAGGTGAGCAAAGGTTGTCATTAAGCCGCCGCCATGATCAATAAAGATTTTTAATCCACCACGATTAAACTCTCTGGCAATTTTTACGATCTTTCCCTTCGCGGGTGCAACGACAAGAGTTCCAACTGGGACACTGAAATCTGTTCCATTATGGCTGTCGTAAGTTAGTTCTTTACCTCTAAAATCTTGCATTTGAGTTTTTTTAACTGACCATCCTTTACTAAGAGGAGTTGGTTTATGGTTGAAAAGATTTGTGATAATGATCTTTCTTTCGAAGTGAAACTTTCCGCGCCAAAGTTTAATTGATTTTAAATGGAGTTGTTTGAGGCTAGATAATCCGAATCTTGTCGGTGGTACATCTTCCTCACCGAAAACATTCTTTAGCACTTGTTTGAATGCTGTTGAAGCTGGGTTTAATCCAAGTATTTCTTTAAAAAACTTTAATTTTGGTTGTTCTAGTTCCATCAATATAAATTACAATGAATAAAATTTAATCTCATTAAACTAGATGATGTTATTACACTTAGGGACGTATTGCTTTGCGTTGCGGTTCTTTATTTTCCAATCCTTATGTCTGTGGTACCTACTAGATCATTAATAAAAAACTCTTATGTGAATTGTATTTATGAAACGAATTTGGATCATTTCTCTATTTCCTGCTCACTTTGATTCATTTTTAAGTGAAGGTATTGCCGGTCAGGCTTTTAGTGGAAAGCGTGGTGATCATTTTGAAGTCCAGGTTATTAATCCACGAGACTTCGCGCTTGATAACCATCAAAGTGTCGATGCTTATCCTTACGGTGGCGGTGCTGGAATGGTGAT
Organism: uncultured Bdellovibrionales bacterium; assembly: GCA_963976925.1. GTDB lineage: Bacteria > Bdellovibrionota > Bacteriovoracia > Bacteriovoracales > Bacteriovoracaceae > UBA4207. The sequence goes on along the minus strand of CAXBMT010000126.1, from coordinate 2,781 downwards.
GCGTCCAGATATTCTTGAGACTGCACTTCTTGAAGGTGTCGTAGCTCAGGGCGCTTACGATCAAGAACAAATTAAAGAACAATTAACTATCGTTTGTCCTGGCCCCAGAGGAACTCCTTGGAAAAATAAGGTCGCTAAAGACTTTGCTGTTAATCACCTTGCGGGTGAAAAAGATCTTGTTTTTATTTGTGGTCGCTATGAAGGAATCGATGAACGTTTCTTAGATAAATATGTTGATCAGCATTTTTCCATTGGAGATTTTATCTTAACAGGTGGCGAACTGGCCGTGATGGTGATGCTTGATAGTGCCGTAAGATTTGTTCCAGGTATTTTAGGTAATAAAGAAAGTGCCCAGACTGAATCCTTTCAACAAAGTCTTTTAGAAGAACCAATGTATACAAGGCCGGCACTATTTGGAGAAACGCCAGTACCAGCGATTCTTACCAGTGGGAATCACGCAAAAGTAGATGAATATAGAAAACAAGAAAGACTGCGAATGACATCGAAGTATCGTCCAGATCTTTTGGAGAATAAATCATGAGACTTTATACGGCTCTAGTTCATCATCCTATTCAAAATAAAAATGGAGAGATGGTTACGACGGCGATCACTAATATGGATATTTCCGATATCTCAAGAAGCTGTCGCACGTTTGGAGTGAAGAAATATTTCTTAGTTTCTCCGGCCAAGGCACAGCATGCTATGGTGCAGCGAATTTTAGGGCATTGGGAGTCTGACGCAGGTTCAATGTATAATCCCGATCGAACTGACGCTATGCGCGTGGCCCAGCTAGTTGATTCTTTAGAGATCGCAGCGAGTGAGGTTGAAAAACTTGAAGGGGTTAAGCCTCAGATCGTCGTTACAGGTGCCCAATTTAAAGATGAGGACCTCAAAGTTAAAGAACTTAATGCGGCACTTAAGATTGACAAGACACCGGTTTTATTGGTATTTGGTACCGGCTGGGGTTTACACGCTTCTTTAGTCGAGGCAGCTGATGCGCGCTTGGAGCCTATCTTTTCAAAAGCAAAAGATGGTTACAATCATTTATCAGTTCGATCGGCGGTTGCAATCTATCTTGATAGGTTAACAACAGAAGCCTCTTAGACTCAAAACGACTCAAGCGAAAGAACGCAATTGCGGTCCTCTGGTTTGGTCAAATGTTCATAGGAGAACATTATGAATTTGGTAGATATCGTAAACCAAGATCACTTATCACCTCATGTTGCTGGATTCCCAAAATTCAGAACTGGTGACACCATCGCTGTTCACTCTCGTATTAAAGAAGGTGACAAAAGTCGTATCCAAATCTTTGAAGGCGTATGTATCGCTCTTAAAGAAGCTGGAACTCTTAATGGACATTTCCGTGTTCGTAAGATGTCTTCAGGCATGGGCGTTGAGCGTGTATTCCCATATCATTCACCAAACGTTGAAAAAATTGAAGTTGTTCAACGTGGTAAGGCTCGTAAAGCTAAACTTTACTACCTACGTGAACGTTCTGGTAAATCAGCTCGTATCGCTATCGATTACGATCGTGGTGATAAAGCTTAATTTAATTAAGACGATCCAAAAGCCTCACTTCGGTGAGGCTTTTTTTTTGCCAAAAACAGGAATGACTTGGAAGACATAAACTACTTATCAAAAGATTTTTTAGCTGGGGTTGATGAAGTTGGAAGAGGCCCTCTTGCTGGACCAGTGGTTGCGGCTTGCGCTTATCTTAGCGGGGGTAGGCTTGAAGAAAAAAAGCAGACACTGGAAAAACTTAATAGCTTTGGTGTTACTGATTCAAAAAAGTTAACAGAAAAGAAAAGACAAAAAATTATTCAAAAGTTTGATCTTGAAGTTGATCAACTCGTCTGTGATCAAGTTTTTCAAATTTCAGTCATCAATAATTGCCAGCTTAACTTGGTCATCAAAGAAATTTCACCAGCTTTGATTGATTCAATGAATATCCTTGCTGCATCACTTGAAGCCATGGCCTTAGGGTTTGAAGCTTTAAACAGTGGTGGTGAGGGTTGGATATTAGTCGATGGAAATCACAAGCTTCGAAGAGATTGGAGCGGTATCATTCAAGAGCCTCTAGTCAAAGGGGATTCGAGATCAGTGATCATCGGGATCGCCTCAATTTTTGCCAAAGAGTACCGCGATCATCTGATGAAAAAACTGGGAGCGATTTATCCAGGTTACGGATTAGAAAATCATGCGGGCTATCCGACTCCGACTCACAAAGAGGCCATAGCCAAGCTGGGCGTGACACCAATTCACAGAAAGAGCTTCAAAGGCGTAAAAGAGCACCTTTAAAAGGACAGATGTGGGAAGCTAAGCTTAGTCGTCACTTCCACCAGCGTGGTGTTCCAGTTTTAATTAGTCCACAGTTCTTGAGATCTCGTGATTGTGGTCAAGTTGATATAGCCGTCCTTTTAAAAAACAATACGCAGCATTATTTTAAAGTTATTGAAGCAAAGTCATCAATCTCGGCCAGTCGATCACAATTGGCTAGGCTCTATCGTAGTGTTGACCTGATCTGTAAAATTCTTAATGTTCCCGGTGGTTTAGAACAGCTTTGTGCACATGATTATTTGCCAAACTAGAGGGGAGTGCTTAAGCTTTAGAAGAAACTATTGTTGGAGATTTAGATGCTTGCACGCTTAAAACACAGCTTACTCTGTTTTTTTGCTATTTTTTCGCTAACCATTTTTGTGGTTGCGTCTAATCCTGCTCAAGCACAAGTTGATACTAGAATTAAAGCTCTTGGAACAATGGCCTTGTACGGTACAGTTGGTG
>CAXBMT010000125.1:0-7705 GCA_963976925.1 uncultured Bdellovibrionales bacterium | reverse complement strand
AAGATGGTGAAAATCCTCTTATTACAGGTTGGTTTGCGGAGTTTGATGCTTTATCAAGCAAGAAAGGTGAAGTTAGTTATCCAGCACATGCAGGAAGATATCTTGGCTCAACCATGGACTTTACTCCTTTATATAGGGCCCTTAGTGTTTATGAGCTATTTGAATCTGAAGGACTGACAGTAGAGATCATTCAAAAAAATATTTTTAAACTTCAAGAATCTTTTTTAAAAATTATTAGAGAACTCGATCACCCTTTGATTAATATCAATAATCTCATTCATGATAGTTCTTGTGATGCAGCTCAATTTTTAGCTTTTAAACTTAATTCCTCTGATGATTGCCAAGAGATAGAAAGTAAACTCAAATCTATTGGTATCCTAACCGACTCAAGAGCAAACATTCTTCGCTTCGGATTTGCTCTTTATCAAGATGAAAAAGACTTTGAAAGATTAAGGCGTATTAAAGAGCTTTAGGAAGATATAAATCAACACACCTGTAACGGAAACATAAAGCCAGATTGGAAAAGTCTTTTTTGCAATCCACTTATGCTTTTCATGATTACGTCTGGCAGCGTGATAAAGAGTTGTGAAGACCATTGGAACAAGCGGAATTGATAAAACAATATGGCTAATTAAAATAAAGAAATAAACAGGCCTAACAAAACCTTCAGCTAAAAATTTCGTATCGCCCTGAAAGTGGTGATAGGTAATATAACTAATTAAGAACAATCCAGAGGAGCAAGTTGCGCTAATCATCAAAGCAATGTGCTTTGAGACCTTTTTTTCTTTAATTGCCTTATAGCCTAAAATTAAAAAAACAGTCGTGATGGCATTCAGCATTGAGTTTAGAGCCGGAAGCCATGTTGCCCAGTGAGCATGTTCAGCCGGAGCTTCTTTCCAATAAATCAACCAAACAAGAAATGCTAAAACGACAGCACTTAGAAAACCAATTACGGTATAGGCTTTTTTATCTTGAGAGTTAATTGGACTCACTTTCAGCCGGGATACTTGGATTTCTATTTTTTATAATTGTCTTATAAATAATAAAAAATGGGATATATGTAAGAGCGATAAAACCCATTAAAATATAAACGAGGTACTGATCTTCTGGATTATTTTTAGATCCTGCGCACATAGGACAAGCCAATGCTTGCCCCATGAGAAAAAAAGAAAATATTATAGTGGTAAACTTAATCATATTAGATAGACGAGAATCCAAACCAAGTCAACAAAGTGCCAAAACAATCCAGCAACTTCTAACTGATCATAATCTCCGTTATCAAAGCGACCACGCTGAGCAAGCACATACATATAGATAAGATATATCGTACCTGTTAAGACGTGGAGTCCGTGAAAGCCAGTAATGGCAAAGAAGGTTGATGAAAAGAGATTGTCACCATGCTCATATGTAGCAAGAGTCATTCCCATATCATGCATCAGATGACTGTACTCATAAACCTGAAGACCAAGGAAAGTTGCGCCTCCCATGATTGTTACAAGAAGCCAGTTCAGCATTTGTTTTCTTTGTAATCTTTTTGCAGCATCAATACACATAACCATTGAGACCGAAGAACAAATTAAAAGAAATGTCATTAAGCCTGAAAGTTCGACTCCACCTAGAGCCTGGACTGGATCTGGCCACGGACGAGTTGATCTTAAAATGCCATAAGCAATCAAAAGACCTGAGAAGGACATGGCATCAGTCGTTAGAAAGATCCACATTCCAACTTTTGTTGGACTAGCTTTCCCAAATTGAGCGTCATTTGGGTAGTCATGCATAGCTGGTGCTTTTGCGCTCATATATTATCTCCTCATAGGTGAACGAATCTCTTCTTCACCAATCTCCAAGATGTATTTTACTAATGCTTTTACTTGTTTATTCGCATCACCACCGAGAATTCCCTCTTCAAGAGACTCTCCACCTTCCCAGAAGGACGGCATCACTGTACCCGGCATAAACTTTTGAGGATTATGCAACCACGCTTCTATCCACTCAGGACGTAAACGAGGCTTAGCTTTATATAAGTTTGGCGCAGAAGCTTGGTCCTTATTAAACCCTGTTGTGTGACAAGAGGCACAGGCAAGAGCTTCAAATAGTTGAACTGCTGCTGCTTTCTCACCTGGTTCCCACTCTACTTTAGCATCATTAGCAACAAAGGTTGGTTGAGATGCTTTTGCTTGGAAGCCTGTGACGATTTTATTTTTCTCTTCAGTAGAGAGATTAAATGAAGGCATTCTCACTTTTAACCATGGACGAATTGGTTTTACGTTTCCAAGGAAGTGATAAAGCCAGTCAGATTGAACTCTAAAGCCTTCTTTATTTAACTGAGGAGGACCTTCGTTAGCATCATCGTACATTTTAACAATATTTCCGCCCCAACCATCGATACTATGACAGCCTACGCAGCTATACTTGTTAACGACTTTCATTCCTTCGTTGGCAAGTTTTTCTTGCGCCGACATACGCTTAATACCTTTAAGTGGCACCTCATCGGCAACCTGACCAATAATGGCCAGAGTCATCGACTCCGCTTCTTTCTCGGTCATATAGAAATTTGGCATTCTGGTTAAGTCTTTAAACGGCTTATCAAGTCCCCCGTCCCAACGACGTGGATTTATAAGGTGAGCTTTAATCCATCCATCTCTTGAATGTTCAACATCGTATTGCTGATTGAAGCCAAATTGAGTGATTGGTTTAGAGCCTTCTTTTGTCAGTTCTGGACCAATACCAGATCTTCCATCAAATCCGTCAATATTGTGGCATGAATAACAGCCATACTTACCGATAGATCTATAGCCAAGCTCGAGAGTTTTTTCACGGTCACTCATCTGAGCAACTTTCTGCTCAGAAACTTCTAGCGTATCAAAGGCTGCAAAGTACTCAACTAAAAGTTCATCTCTAAGATCTTTATCAAGAGGCTCAAATGCAAGAGATTCAAACTTCTTGTTTCTTAAAGATAAAAGATAAGCAGTTATATCGTTAGCTTCCTTATCACTTAATCTAAATGAAGGCATGATTGTATCTTCTTGATAGTGAGAAGGCTTAATTAACCATGACACTAACCAGTCAGCACTTTTAACTTTAGATCCTGTTCCAGTTAAGTAAGGACCGGCATAAGCCCCAACCTTTTTAGACTCTGAATCCCAACCTTCAACACCGTGACAGCCCATACAGCCAACTTGCTTAATTAGCTCTTTACCACGATCTGAATTACCGCCTTGATATTTTGCAAATGGCTCATATTTTTCAGCTTTGTCCCAAACGTACTCAGCCATGGCGTTAACTTCGACAATGTTTTTTTCCATAAACTCAGGTTTTGAGTTATTAGATTGGCCAAAGAATGCTGGCATTTTTGCGTGCTGATTGAAGCCTTTAGGACTCCAAACCCAGTTCTTGAAAAACTCTTTTGAAATTTTAGAAGAAACTTTCTGAAGACTTGGTCCAGGCATTCTCTTATGCTCCCAACCTTCAATTTTATGGCAAGCATAGCAGCCATACTCTTCCATCTTCTCCCAGCCTTTATTTAACTTATCAGCACCAGGGAGATGCTCAACACCTTGGTGACACTTAACACATGAAGCTTCAGTGTGCTGAAGTTTGAACATCGGTTGAGGGATTTTGTGTGGCTCGTGCCAATTATATTTTTCAATCCACTCTGCTTTTTGCTCATCGTTTTGTGGAATGTGAGCAGCGGCATTAAAATCTGTAACTCTGTGACCTTCACCGCCGTGACATGAAGTACAGCCAAACTGCTTCATTGGATGTTTTGAATCAGTGCCGACCATTAACTCTAAATTAGGGTGAGTTCTATGTGGATTTGGTTGATCTTCATAGCCAGGATCATTAATAAATGTGTGACAAGTGATACAGCGATCAACTTTAGGAACAGAAACGAAATATCTATCATCCGTTACATTATCAATTACGATCTGTTGAATTTTTAATGTTGGATCTAGAAAGTCTAAGAATGGTGCATTTCTAATTGCGAAGATTGGATCAACCTTCGTTTTTGAAAGTGAAAGCTTAAGCAGATCAAGAGTTCTAGTTGTTTCTTCAATTTCTTTTTCTGCAGCGATCATTTCAGATTTCAAAGAATCTACTTGTTTCGCTTTCGCCTTTTTTTCAGACTCGAGCATCTTCATTCTGTCTCTAGATGCTTCGAAATCTTGTTTAAATTGTCTTAGTTTTTTTAGAAGCTTCGGTGCTTCCGCCTTTCCTTTAGAATTGGCGACTTCGTATTTAAATGTTGTGGCAGAAACCTGAGAGTTCAAACGACCATTAATGATTGTCTCTTGTTTGATACTTTTATCAAGTGCTTTGATATCAGCTACAAGTTTTGTAATTTCATCGCTTCTTTCTTTAGCTTCTTTTGCTCCAGCTTCAAGATCTGCTTCAAGTTTGGCTAGTTTTTGCTGGTCAATACTTTCCTGAGCTTCTTGGACCTTTTCTTTAAGTTTTTCTTTACGAATCTGAAGTGCTTCAATCTGCACGGCTTTCCATGGACGAATATAATCGTCTAGAAATACCCAAAACGTAGTAATAAGAAGACCAATAGATAAGATCGCAAAGACCTTATTTAGTTTGGACATGTCGTAGGCCATTCCTGGCTCTTGCTTCTTTGACATCTCAATTTCCTTCTAACGGGGCAAAGTAATTAATTATAAGTTAAGTTCAATCTCTGGTAGAGCGACGATATATTTCAAGCTAAACAACCAACGAAGAACCATTTTAATCGGCAAGCTTCCCATAGAGATCACTAGGAAAATCACGATATAATATCGGATTGATCCAATTTTCTCGAAAAGTTCTTTACCAAATTTTGTTTTAAGAGAAAGAAACGGAAGAACTACTAGGTATGCCAGTGTAAGCACGATACCTAAAGCTTCTCTAACAAAGATATTTTTTGGCATAGATGTATTTAACCACTTAAGCCATAAAAACTCCGAAAGATTGACGTTGTATTCCGCCACAACTTTATGGAAGTCCCAATATTCAAACGGTCCGTAGAATGTCCAGTTTGGACCACGAAGGAAAGTTCCAACGATAATCAGATAAATCCAAAGAACTAACCAACCATATAGAAAGCTTGTGATGGCAAACTTTCTATCTTCAAAGCAGTAATAGCCATTTCCCTTTGGATTGGTATCTATATATGGAATTGCGATTAGTCCGACAACAATAAGACCAGGAAGAACAACACCTGCCATCCATGGGTCAAAGTAAACAAGCATTTCTTGTAGACCCAAGAAGTACCAAGGCGCTTTAGCTGGGTTTGGTGCCCAAGTTGGGTTAGCTGGTTCTTCTAATGGAGCTTTAAAGATAATAGCCCAAACAACCAAAAAGATTGTTCCGGCGATGATTGCGAAAAGTTCAGTGTATACAAGGTTAGGCCATGCCCAAACCTTCTCTCTGTTTTCAGGAAGAGCTTCGATTGGCTCTAGACCCTTTTCAAGTCTCTTATCGTTTTCTGCTGCTTTATAAAGAGGGAACCAAGTTAAAAAGGCGATCAAAATAACAAGAATGTTAATTGGAATATTATCAGGCCATAAAATAATTTTAATAAACTGTGGGTCAGCTAGAAACCATACAGTTACTGGTAATGAGATAGCCAATGCAATCCATGCAAACTTTTTCGTTCCAACAACTCTGTACCATTTAATCATTGCGAAAAATAACAATGAGAAAATCGGAAACGAATAAATTGGATCGGCAATCATGTTAATAAACTGCTTCATAGCCTTTTACCTAAATCCTTATCTTAAAGTGGAGCTGAAATTCCACCATCTTTACGTACACGCCAAAAGTGAACAGCGATCAAGACGCCGACAACGAGTGGAATGAATACACAGTGAAGAATATAAAAACGTAATAGAGCTGGCTCACCAACAAAACGACCCGCTAGTAATTGGAAGCGAACATCGTTTTTGTCAGAAACCATCACGAAGTCACCAATCTGAGCAAGAGCAGCTCCAGGGCCACCGTGACCAACAAATGGTGTTGCTTTTGCCATGTTCGAACCAACTGTAATAGCCCAAATAGCTAGCTGATCCCAAGGTAGAAGATAGCCAGTGAAGGATAAAAGCATTGTTAGGACTAGAAGAATAACTCCGACACCCCAGTTAAATTCACGTGGTGGTTTATAAGATCCAGTCATAAAGACTCGATACATATGTAGCCACACGGTAATAACCATGGCGTGGGCTCCCCATCTGTGAATTTCACGCATAATACCTAGAGGTACGTGTTCACGAAGAGCGATAATATCGTTAAAAGCGTATTCAGCTGTTGGGCGATAGTAGAACATCAACAAAACGCCAGTTACAGTTAGCGCTAAGAAAATGAAAAATGTTAATCCACCCATGCACCATGTGTAACCAAGTTGAACACCTGACTTTTTAAGCTTAATTGGGTGCAAGTGAAGAAACACGTTACCCGCTACCACTGCAGCACGGTTACGTGAGTTATTTGGTGGACCATGGCGGAAAATTGATTTCCAAACCTGTGTGTCTCTTACCTTATCGGCTAAACCTTTTGCGGACATGCCTAAGTCTCCTAAACTGAAATAAACGAGTTTGGATTGCTCCACTCACCTTTTTCGTAACGATAGATTTTTGTTTTATCGACCAGAATTTTTCCTTCTGGCGTGAGTGATACTCTGTATCTTTCTAGTGGGCGAGGAGCTGGTCCCTCAAAGTTAATTCCACTCATGTAATAACCAGATCCATGACATGGACATTTAAACTTTTTCTCTGCTGGCATCCAACTTGGAATACATCCCAAGTGTGTACAGATATTTGAAAGAGCGAAAAGCTTCCCTTCCATTTTTACCATCCATACACCGAAACCATTTTTATAACGTTCATCAACACCAACTTCAAACTCAGACGGGCCAACTGCTAGAAACTCCATCTCTGGCTCAAAGTTTACGTTTGGATAACTAAACCTAAACGCGAGACTAAGAAGTCCGGCTGTTGCTGCGGTAAACGCAACCCAACCTACTGTTAGAAAGCTAAAAAATTCACGTCGATTCAATTGCTGTTTGGCCATGGAAGCACACCTATTGCGAGCAAAATAAAGTAAAAAAACTGTCGGTATCCGAACAGTTCATATCATAAACGCATAAAATCCTTAAGCAAGATCTGCTTAGAAAATGTATAAAAATGAGTAGTTAGATTATGCTTATCATCTAACGATTTTTCAACTGATTAACAGTTTCACGCATCTCGGAAACAACGCCGAGGTTTTGTTCAACTGGAATTAGTCTTTCGATCAACTCATTCAATACATTCCATTGAGACTTTCTCAAGGCTTTAAGCACATTCATTTTCAAACCAACAACCTTAGACTCGCTGAAAGCCCCATCAGGACTTGGTCTAGAGCTTAGAGATAAAATCTCTTCTAATGTCGCAAGCACGGCGTCATTTTTATAAGAGATCAATGCGGTGGCACTCGCGTATTTAATCGACACTGGTGCTGCATCGTGTAGTTCGACAAGTTTCTCTTCAGCCTCGGCTATTCTATGCATTGCAAGGGTAAATATTGCAGCCTGCTTAACTGCCTCATCATCCTTGTTCAATAAATTTAGTAGTGTTTCTTTATTAGACTCAACGCCCAACTCGCTTTCTGAAAGTGCAATTACGGCATGAAAGCGAACATTAGGATCTTGATCTGTAATCGCTTGACTGAGAACGGGAATAGTAAGATC
>CAXBMT010000124.1:0-7787 GCA_963976925.1 uncultured Bdellovibrionales bacterium | reverse complement strand
TTTCTCCGCAACCTTTGAACTACTTAGCCGCGGCGCAAAACCAGTAATCAGGGATTCAAAAGGCCGATTAGCGCTTGATTATTCAAAAGATTCCCAAATGAAATATATTTTAAACAGATTTTCTGAAAAAAAAGTGACACAAAATCGACTTCCAGCGAGCACAGATGTTGCTTTTCCCTCTCCTAAGCGTTAAAAATATATCCCACAAGATGCCCAGGTGGCGAAATTGGTAGACGCACCAGACTTAGGATCTGGCGAGCAATCGTGGAGGTTCAAGTCCTCTCCTGGGCACCATCTTTTTAGGTCAATAATATGACTCAATCAGAATCAGTGATAAATTGGCAAATCATCAACTCTCTCGCAGATGATCAAGAATCTAGAACAGCAATAATCAACAGTTTTATTGAAAGTTTTGAATCAGACCTTGTACAGTTTTTAAAAGCAAAAGCTAGTAATGACCAAGAACAGTTATTAACGGTAGCTCATACGATTAAAGGTGCAGCCTCAAATTTTTGTAAGCCTTTCGTAGTTGAACAGATTCAATTGATTGAGTCGAAGTACAAGGAAGGCTCATTCGATAATATTGATCAAGATGCAGAAGTTATTAAAGAAGTCGTTAATCGCATTATCGACGAGTTTAAAAGTAAATTATAAATCTGGAAAGTATATGAATCTTTTTAAAGCATTAAGCGTAATGCTAATGACAAGCGCATGCGCCTTTGCTCCCATGAACTCATCAAAGACGGCCAGACCTTTATCTGATGATCAAACAATGGTTGATTTCGGCTTTTCACCTTTCCCTTATGCCAACTTATCAAAGTCAGTTACCAACAGAGTGACAGTTAGTGGATCTGTCGAACAGCAGCTCTTTCCGCTTATTTCAGGTGCGATAAAGTATTCCTTTCAAGACAATAGAGACGGCGTAAGTCTGGCGACTGAACTTGGCGCATCTCTTGGAATGGGTGTTGTAAGGTCTTATGCCGGATTTGGTGGACCAATTGTAAGTTGGAAAAAGGGAAGCTTTGAAACATATCTCTACCCTAAGTTTAATTATGTCAGCTTTGATAAGCTAGAACTGTCTAATGCAGATAAAAATGACTTATTCATCAACGAAGTCGATCCGGGATCAGTCACATATCTCTTAACTGCTCTTGGAACAACGTACTGGTTTAAAGAGAATATTGGCTTAAACATTGAAGCCAAGCACTTTACGATATTAAGTAAACCGGGTGAAGTTAAAAAAGACATTATTCCATCGATTGGAATGATGATTGGTTTTGATTAAGCCGCTTTCTTGGTAAGCTTGGCCAGCTGTCTCTCCAGATCGGTAATCTTATGCAGAAGCTGGTTGTTTTCTGCTTTAAACTTAATAGCTTCTTTTTTCTTTTCAGCAATCTCTACAGATTGTGCCTTCATTCCATCAGCAAGTTTTTGATTGATTTTTTCAAGTCGTTTTTCATTATTAGATGAACCTGTCGCTGCAGCTGCTACACCACTCGAGCGAGAGGACTGTTTATCAATTTGGGCTTGGGCAAATTTAAGTTTTTGTTCAAGCTGTCTCAATTTCAAAGCCTGCGCCTTAGCTTCATGAGTCGATGAGCGTTCTTTTTGCTTTAATTGTTCAAGTTCTTTTTCAAGCTCTTTATTGCCATCAGTATCTTGCGCTGATGACTCTGTACTTGCTTGACGCAATCTTAGAATCTCATTTTCTTTTTCTTGAAGCTTCTTAGACATCTCTCTATGAGAAAAATCAAGACGAGTTAACTGATCTTTAAGCTGTTGTTTATCGCTCTCAATTGAAGAGATTCTCTCTCTAAATTTAGACAGCTCTGATGTATCTCTACCAGTCGCATTGGCGGCTTGTTGAGACATACGTTCAGACATATTTTCATTTCTAGATGCTTGAAGGTCAACCTGGCTTTGTAGTGCTGCGTTTTCTTTCTTTAAGTTTTGAAGTTCATTCAAGGCTTCTGAATTATCACCACTTCTTTCTTTAAAGTGCTCTAACTGGCTTTCAAGTTTTCTTAATTGGGCATTTTTAGAAGCTAAATCAACTTTTAATGTTTTTAGCTGAATGCTAGGATCTTCACCATCTAATACATTCAATTTTTCGTCAGGGGCTTCTGGTGAACCTATGTCATCCATATCATCAATACTTTTGGCGACATTCTTTTTAGGTTTTGTGGCTTGCGCAGCATGCTCTTGAAGCTTTTTCACAACGGTTTTCATGCGTTCAATTTGATTGTCACGTTTAGCTAGTTCTTGGGCAAAGCGCTCATTTTGTAACTTATCTCTAACAATCTGAGACGATTCATTCACTTTCTTATTGATAGACTGTGTTTTTGAAAAAGTAATAACTTCCTTAAGCATCTCACCTGCAGCAGAGCGACTTCCACCAACCTCATCAATGATATACTCGAGCATAGCAACTTCAATGTCTTCAACGGAATCTAGCTCATCCTTAAATTGATGAAGCTTTTGAGTTGCCTTAATGAGTTGATCATTCTTTTTTGAAGAGTTTTCAGAAAGTCTATTATTAAAGACCCCTTTATTTTTTAATGGGTCCTCACCACCGCCTTTAATAACCATTTTGGATTTATCAGCGGTTTCTTTTTTGCCTTTGACTAGCGTGTTGGATGGGGCGAGGTCTTCTTTCTCACCTTTGATGACTTGCTGATGTTTGTCTTCTTTTGACTTACCAGAGACAACTTGTTTAAACAGATCGTCATCATCATCACCAGATACGACCTGGCTAAAGTCATCTTCCTCAATATCTCCACTTATCACATCTGAGTCATCTTTCTCTAACTCATTGGCAGTTTCCATCAGGTGTGTAAACAAGTCGTCGTCTTCTAGATTTTCAAGTGCATACTCATAGTTAGCATCAAAAAGCTCTTTGGTAGAAACATCTTTGAGCGCTCTTAGTGCATTTTCATACTCATCTTTGGAGAAGTTCGCCAGTTCATCAAGACTATCAAAGTCTTTTAACATTTCTTTTAATGAGACAATATCATTGGGTGTATCAAGTTTTTCATTTTCAATTTTTGCCGATACATGATCAATCACTTTTTTTAGTAATGCCGGATCACTCGTAAAAATCGATTCTTCATCACTATATCTTCTAGCTGTTGTTCCAGATAGTTTTAGCTCAGAAAAAGTACTTTGATGTTTATTAGGTAGAAGTTCTAAACTTGCTTTTTTAGCGACATACTTTTTTAAAGTATCTACATTTTGAACAAGAAAAGTTCCACCAGGTAATTTATATTGATCGTGACACCAAATACCTGTTACAAGTAGCTTGCTGGCTTTATCAACTCTGTTAATTTCCATTATATGAGTTGAGTGAAATGCTGAATCAAGTAAAGAGCTATAAAGATTATTAACATCTGTATGGCCAAAGGATTCTTTTATTTGCTCTACTGAAAAAGAATTATTCCCTGCCATAACTTGAACGACAAAACACCCTTGAAATATTCCAAGCTGTACATCAATCGGCAATGCGATATTTTCTCTTTTAGCATGATGAGCAAGGTAACCCATGATTGAAGTGAAGTAGCTTCTAAATGGTAACGGATCAAAGCCTGAGTCGAGTATTTTTTGCGCTATAATATCAGCGATCTCACCTTCTTCAAAAGGATCGATAAATCTATAGCTATAAACTTCTTTATCAAAGTCCTCATAAGACTCACTTAAGTCGACGGAGAATTCTCCATCAATAGATCTTTTAATTAGATATTCAAGTGCGGGGTGATTAACATGAGCGGAGTGAATATTGCCAACGAGCTTCTCGCTCCAAACAATTTCGTTTGAGTCATTTACAAGCAGAACTTTTTCTTCACTACTGATTTTCTTAATATCGTCACATATAACAGGTGCTGACTCTCCAAGCTTTTCACAAAGCTGAGCAACCCCCTCAGAAGGTTCATCAATCAAGATATGAATAGGTTTTCTCTGTTCTTCTTCCACTCTTTCCTATAGCTCAAATTCTATATATTGCTCATTTTTATGTGTTTGCACTTCACTTATATTTCTTAATTTATCTAAAATATAATGAGTGTCCTCAATCCATAGATTTTTCCAAAGCTGATTATTCTCTAAATGCAATGGACTATTCCAGCTTATAGTTTGCTGAAGATAGTTAAACCATCTTTCAATATCACTTAGTTCATTGAGATGTATTTGCTTTGGTGTTTCTGAAGCATCTGGCTTTTCAAAAACTAGGTTCATCATTGCTTCTAAAGATATAAATTCAGACTTCAGCGTATCTATTTTTTGAATACTATTATTTTTCCCAACTCGTCGCTCTTCCATCAAATCAAGCTCAGAAAACCTCATCGAGTTCTCATGATAAAAGGCGCTGTAAGAGAAGTTTACAAGCCACATGTTTTCTAGGTAGCTCCACGACGTATAGCCCAAAGAGACTGCTCCCATCATGCTTAGAGAGGCAATGAGGACTGACCGCTGAAATAGCATTGTACTTGGAGAGCTCCAATCTTTGGCAAACTCTGAGTACTTGTGGCACATCAGCTCATCACCTAGAATTAAAAACTCTAAAGCTGTCATACTTTCATCAGTAAAAAATAAGTGATCCCATTGATCTCTAAGTTTTTGAGAAAGTCTTAATTTATCTTTAGGTCTTAGGCCTTCTTTAAGACTAAGAAGAATATCTTTAAGCTTAGTAATTTTTTGATGATCAACTTTTAATTCAAAGTCTAACTTAGGATACTTTTTTAAATTTTCTTGATCTAAGAAATCTCCAGCACGCCTAACTAGAACTCGAGCACCGTCGCGCTTAACCCAATAAATATCATGGGCACTAAGCTGACACTCGTCATACTGTTCTAAATGGAAGTTTTCAGCGTAAACCATCGAATCTCCTCATCTTCTTATCGGAAAATGAGGAGGATTACTTATTAAGTTTTCTAGACAATATAAATTAATTTACTAGGTGTTTGGGTGATAACAACGATACTGGTGCGTATCACTTTGGTCGGTTACTGGAGGATAGTCCCCTCTACACTTTTCCGTTGCATTCCAACACCTTGGGTGAAAATGGCAACCTTTTGGAGGGTTCATTGGTGATGGAATATCACCTTCAAGCAAGATTCTTTCTTTCTTAATAGTTGGATTCGGGTTCGGAATAGCCGAGAACAACGCTTTAGTATAAGGGTGTTTAGCATGACCATAAAGCTCATGGCTCTCTGCTACCTCAACCATATTTCCTAGATACATAACAGCAACGCGATTTGAGATATATTCAACAACTTTTAAATCGTGAGCAATGAATAGATATGTCAGTCCTAAATCTTTTTGAAGATCCATAAGCAGGTTTACAACCTGGGCTTGAACAGAAACATCAAGCGCTGAAACGGGCTCATCGCATACGATAAAGTCAGGCTCAACTGCTAAGGCACGAGCGATACACACACGCTGACGCTGACCGCCTGAAAACTCATGCGGATATTTATTTAAAGTATCTTTTGGAAGTTGGACTTGATCAAGAAGAGTGTAAAGACGTTTTTGTCTTTCATCACCCATTGCAAGGCCATGGATATCCATTGGCTCTGCCAAGATTCCACCAACGGTCATTCTTGGATTAAGGGAAGCATATGGATCTTGGAAGATAATTTGAAGCTTTCTTCTAAGAGCACGAAGCTCATTAGAATCTGCCTGCATAATGTCTTTGCCATTAAAAATAATCTCACCAGACGTTGGTTCAATTAATCTTAAAAGTGATCTGCCAAGAGTGGTTTTTCCACATCCAGACTCACCAACTAGTCCTAGTGTTTCACCGCGCTTAATTTTGAAGCTAACATTGTTAACAGCATTAACAGCGCCAACTGTTCGACCAAAAAGTCCGCCTTTAATTGGGAAACTTTTGCAGAGGTTATTAACTTCTAATAAATAATCAGTACTCACATCAACCTCACGCGTTCAATGGGTGGAAACAACGAACACTATGCCCAGAAGCTGCTTCCTCAAGTTGTGGATCACCTTGGCTGCCACGACATTTGTCATCTACAAACTTACAACGATCTTGAAAGTTACAACCTGAAGGTAAATCAAAAAGAGATGGAACCATTCCTTCAATCGTTGGAAGACGATCTCTCTTTTTACCAAGAGTAGAATCAAAAGATGGAATTGATTCAATTAATCCCTTTGTATATGGGTGTTTCGGACTAGCAAAAAGAGTTTTAACGTCTGCTCTTTCTACAATTTGACCACAGTACATAACAGCTACGTCATCACATGTTTCAGCAACAACGCCCAAGTCATGGGTAATCATAATGATTCCCATGCCAAGTTCTGTTTGTAGTTTTTTCATAAGCTCTAAAATCTGAGCTTGAATCGTCACATCAAGAGCCGTTGTTGGTTCATCAGCGATAAGAATATCTGGTTCACAGGCCAAAGACATCGCGATCATTACACGCTGTCTCATACCGCCCGACATTTGGTGAGGGTATTCGTTAATTCTTTTATCTGGAGATGGAATACCAACAAGCTTAAGTTGTTCAATAGATTTTTCAAGTCGCTGGGCTTTGGTAAGCTCCGGCTGGTGAAGCTTTAAGACTTCTTCGATTTGATTTCCAACGGTAAAGACCGGATTCAATGATGTCATTGGCTCTTGGAAGATCATGGCAATCTTATTTCCGCGAATCGCCCTCATGTCTTCAATAGGCTTAGCGAGTAGATCTTCTCCACGATATAAAATTTTTCCACCAGTGATTTCTCCTGGAGGATTAGGAATTAATCGCATAATAGAAAGAGCTGACACAGACTTACCTGAACCAGACTCGCCTACGACACCAATGGTTTTACCTTTATGAACGTCAAAGTTCACACCGTTAACTGCAGTGACTCGACCACGGTCAGTTCTAAACTCAACGACAAGATCTTTTACTTCAAGAATTTTCTCGGCCATCTAATTCACCTTACAAGAGGATAACCTCTCGATTTTACTTTCCTTTTAGTTTTGGATCAAGAGCATCCCTAAGAGCGTCACCCAAAATATTAAATGCCAGAACAACAATTAGCATTGCAAGCGTTGCTGCTGCCAACTGCCACCATACCCCACGAGCAAGCTCAAGTTTTGCATCATCAATCATAATGCCCCAACTTGGTCTGCCCTGAACTCCAAGACCTAAATAAGAAAGAATAACTTCTGACTTGATGGCCGTCTGAAATGAAAGGGAAAAATTAATAATAACGATGTGAAGAACATTTGGAAGGATATGGATAAAAAGCTTTCTCATATCCCCACCACCGATCGCTCCGGCAGCTTGTACATACTCACGATCTTTGTGGCGCATGACTTCGCCGCGAATCAAGCGGCAAAGACTAACCCAAGATGTTAAGCCTAGGGCGAGATAAACAGTCATCAAGCCTTTACCTAAAATAAAGGCAATCGCAACAACTAACATAATGTATGGAATAGAAGTGAACGTGGTGTAAAACCAAACGATAGCTTCATCTATTTTTCCACCAAAGTAACCTGCAAGAGCTCCAAGAGTTACACCGATCGTAATTGATATCAAGCTAGTCACAAGACCAACGGACATAGCAACTTCAGTTCCCTTAAGAGTTTTGGCCCAAACAGACATTCCAAAAATATCTAGGCCGAATGGGTGATCCGCTGAAGGTGGATTATATGAAGGGCCAACACTTTTCTCCCAGTCTGCTGCTAGAAAGCCGCAGGCAACTAAGATTGCAACGATGGAATAAACCACAACAACAATTAATGAAGCTAGTGCAAGTTTGTCCTTACAAAGCTGTTCAAAAGCATGGCG
>CAXBMT010000123.1:0-7872 GCA_963976925.1 uncultured Bdellovibrionales bacterium | reverse complement strand
CATATTGGTGAGTACTCCGATCGGGAATATCTCAGATTTAAGTCCCAGAGTTCAGGCGGCGCTTGAAAAAACTCATTTTGTAGTGGCCGAAGATACTCGAGTTTATAAAGACCTTATGAAGCAACTAGGACTCTCATTTGAGAAGACACAGCTGCATGCCTTTCATGATCATAATCAAAACGCGCTATCTAAGCCTATTGAATGGCTCAAAGAAGGTCATGATGTTCTCATGGTTTCAGATGCTGGCAGTCCGCTTATTAGTGATCCGGCTTATCCGCTAGTAAGAGAAGTACTTTCTCAAGGGCTTAGTATTGAAACACTTCCTGGGCCAAGCGCTGTTTTAGTCGCCTTAGAACTTTCAGGTCTTCCACCTCATCCATTTACATTTCATGGATTTTTACCGCGTGAGAGTAATAAGCGTAAAAGCTTTTTCGAATCAACAAAGTCGATGTCCTCCACTCATATTGTCTTTGAAGCTCCTCATCGAATACTTTCAAGTATTGATGATTTATGCAGTAGTCTTGATCAAGATTGTGAAGTCGTTATCGCTAGAGAATTAACTAAGACATTTCAATCCGTTCATCGCTTTAAGGTTAGTCAGTGGGAAGAAGTTAAGCCTGAAGTTATGGTTAAAGGTGAGTTTGTCGTTCTTTATCATCAACAACAAAAGTCGAACATAGTAAAGACGGATAAAGAAACTCGGGAACTAGCGCAGAAATTATTGGATAAACCCTCTACAAAACAAACAGCAAAGCTAATCTCTAAAATACTTGAGCTTGATACTAAGGAAGTTTACGAAAAGCTTAGTAAAAGAGATTAAGATAAACAATATTTATGCCGAAACTAAGTCATGAATAATAGGCATAAAAGCAAAGAAATTCATGATCTATTGTCTGAAGTTAGCTCTTCACAATCAAAACAAAGCACCGACTTTAAGGCGATTCTTGAAATTGGAAAACTGTGCGCAAGTTCATTAGGGCTTCGTGAGTATCAACGAGAAGTAACTAAACAGATTAGAAAACTTTTAAGTTGTGAGCACGCTTTTCTTTTTAGATTCGATGAAGAGAAGTCTTTGCTCTTTAGAGAGTGTCCCTTAAAGAATGGACGAGAATGGCATCGTTACGATTATAAAATTAATGATAAAAACTATATTGGCGCATGTGCCTTTGAGCAAAATCCTATCAAAGTCGAAGTTCAAAAAAATGATCTACGTTATAGAAAACTAGATCAAACTTTAAAAGAGATCATTGTCTCAGATTCATGGTTATTTCCACTGATCAATAAAGGTGAAGTTAACGGTGTTCTGATGGTGAGTAACTCTTTAAGAGATGAGGGGTTTAATCAAATAGATCTTGAGGCTCTTGAGTTAGTTTCAGGTCAGCTGGCGATAGCTTTTGATAGCTTTAACCTAGTTGAAAAGCTCCGCTCTCAATTTCATCAAACTGTCTTGGCCATGGCAGATGCGATTGGCAAGAAAGATACTTATACAGGTGGGCATACAAAACGTGTGTCACATTTTTCTGAGATGATTGGAAAAGAGATGGACCTTGCTTATGAAGATATGCGAGATCTAAAACTTGCGGCCGTGCTTCATGACGTGGGCAAAATTGGCATCGAAGATTCAATTCTAAAGAAAAAAGCACCTCTTACAGATGAAGAATTCGTTATCATGAGAAACCACCCTGATATTGGATATAAAATTCTTGGGCATATTAAAAGTCTTGGAAATGTCATTGATGGTATGAGATTTCATCATGAAAGACCTGATGGGAAAGGCTATCCTTACGGGCTTCAAGGTGAAGATATACCTATAATTGCTTCTATTATTTCTGTTGCTGATACATTCGATGCCATGATTAGTACTCGACCATATCGCAAAGGTTTACCCCCTATGGTGGCTTGGCAGGAGATCTTAGATCACTCTGGTTCTCAATTTGATTGCCGAGTTGTTGAGGCATTTGATCGATGGTTCAAAAAAAGTAGGATGTATAAAGAGCTAAATATTGGTGAAAAACAAAAAGCAAGTTAAGATAAGATATTGGAATTTAGATGCAAGTAAGAATTATTGGCGGCCATGGTGGGGTATCACCGGGCTTTAAAGCCACGTCATATTTAATCGATGGAAGGTTGCTGATTGATGCAGGATCCGTTGCGTCTGGTATTCCTATTACTGACCAGGCAAAGATTGAGAATATTCTTATCTCTCATTCACACCTTGATCATATAAGTGATTTGGCTTTTCTCTCTGATAATTGCTTTGGAATGAAAGGTGTCCCATTTGAAGTTCACACATCTGCACAAGCTCATAAAAATATCATGACTCATCTACTTAATGATGAGATTTGGCCTGATTTCACGAAGCTTCCTTCACAGAAAAACCCAACATTAAGGTTTCATGAGATCACCTCTGAAGAAAGCTTCGAACTTGGAGCCTACAAGATAACACCGGTTAAGGTGAATCATCCTGCCGGTGGCCACGGATTTATCATTGAAAAAAATGGTTTAGCTGTTGTCTTTACTCAAGACACCGGACCTACAGATAGAATCTGGGAGATAGCTAATACAATTAAGAATGTTAAAGCGATCTTCACCGAAGTCAGCTTTCCAAATAATCTTATGCAAGTCGCGATTGATTCTTTTCATCATACGCCTGCGACAATCAATGAAGAGATCAAAAAAATGCCAAAAGATGTTCCAATTTTCTTGGGTCACCTTAAGCCAAATTTTCAGCAACAACTCTTTAGTGAAGTCAGTGCGCTAGGTGATGATAGAATCACTTTACTTGGTTCTGATGATTCCACCTTCATTTTTCGTTAATTCACCGCATCAACTTATTGAAATTATAAACGACTAACGTTGTCCTTTAGGGATAAAGTATCGTAAACTGGCGACCTATTATTTTTTGGGAGGCCTTATGGGCTGGTTTGAACAAGTTAAGAGTCCAAAACTTAAACAACAAAAAAAAGTAGCGAATAATACTCCTACTGGTCTTTGGAAGAAATGCTCTAGTTGCGGAGAGATTGTTCAAAGTCAAAAGCTTGAAGAGTGTTTTCAGGTTTGTCCTTATTGCGACCATCACTTTCGTTTAAGCGCAAAAGAAAGATTACGCCTCATCGTCGATGATGGTAGCTTCAAGTCTTTTGATGATGCACCTTTAACAACTAAAGATCCTCTAGCTTTTGTAGATAAAGCAACTTATCAAAATCGTCTTAAAGCAGCTCATGAAAAAACCGGTCTACAAGACGGAACATTTTGTGGAATAGGCAAAGTTAACGGTGATCCACTTTCAATCGCTGTCATGAATTTTGAATTCATGGGCGGCTCTATGGGTGTTGTTACTGGTGAAAAAGTTGCCATGGCCTTAGAGAAAGCTCTGGATGAAAAAATACCAGCACTTGTCGTCTGTTGTTCAGGTGGTGCAAGAATGCAAGAAGGTATTTTATCTCTCATGCAAATGGCAAAAACATCGGGAGTTATCTCTCGTATGAGAAAAGAAGGTATTCCTTTTATATCTCTTCTAACAGATCCAACGACTGGCGGAGTCGCTGCTAGTTTTGCCTTACTTGGCGATGTTAATATTGCTGAGCCAAAAGCACTTATCGGCTTTGCAGGCCCAAGAGTAATTGAACAATCTATTCGCCAAACTCTACCAGAGGGCTTTCAGCGTTCAGAGTTTCTACACGAGCATGGCTTTGTTGATCGTGTCGTTCATCGTCATCAACTCAAAGATGAAATTAGTTTTTTCATGAAGATGTTCAAGAAGGACTAGAGTGGATCAAGCTGATTTAAAAGCTAACCAACAGCTTGATGATTGGCTTTTGAAAAACTTTGGTTTCGAAGGAACGGCGATGCTAGCGCTTGGAGAGCCAGGACTAGATCGCATCAGACCAATCTTCAACTCACTTATTAAAAAATTACAAAACACAAAAGTGATTACTGTTGCTGGAACTAACGGTAAAGGTGAGACTGCCTATCGACTTGAGCGACTGCTCTTAAATAAGGGGTATAAAGTTGCCCTTTGGACTTCTCCTCATCTCGTAAGTGTGTGTGAGAGAATGAGGTTTAATGGTCTCGATGTTCAAGCGAGTGAATGTTTTGAAGCATTTAATGAAGGATTAGATAAAGCGAGTAAGCTTAGTTATTACGAGTTTCTATTCTATACGTTCCTAAACTTGGTCATTAAAAACCTTCCCGATATTTTAGTTTTAGAAGTTGGACTTGGTGGAAGACTTGATGCTGTTAATTTACTCGATGCCGATATTTCAATAATATGCTCTATTGGTCGCGATCATCAGGCTATTCTTGGAAATACATTATCCAAGATCCTAGTTGAAAAGCTTGGTGTAACCAGACCCAATAAAATTTGTATTTCTGGCCTTGAATCGAAATATTTACGCACTAAGGCAAAAGAATATGCAGTGATGAATAAGGTGATACTTTGGGATGCTTTTGATCATGGTTATTTAAACGAAAGTGATCACTATGCCCGTAGAAACCAAGTCTTGGCCGAAGCATGCTTTATGAGCTTTGAGAGAGGTCTAGAATCACTTCATCAGACAAATGTGTCGCAGATAAAAAATGACAATCTTAGCTTTCCGGGGCGTCGCGAAGTGATGACATTAGGTAAGCTAAGCTTTATCTTTATAGGTGCACATAATATTGATGGATTTCGCCAAGCGATAAAGTATTGGAAAACTGAAGGTTATCCCGAACAGGTTTGGGTTTCCTTTTCTAATAGACCTCGTAAAGACCTCAATATTTGCACTGAGCTTTTATGTGAGCTTCCAAAGTCGGTAAAGAGAATCTTTACCTTTTTTGAGCACACAAGGGCGCTTGATTTAGTGACACTTCAAGCTCTCGTTCAAGGTAGTCATGGGAGTATTGAGTTTGCAAAGGATTGGCAACAACTTATTAAAAATAGCGATACGAGTGTTGAGCAAACTATTGCAGTCTCAGGTTCCTACTATTTTATTGGCTCTGTTATGCGCTACCTTTTACAACACGGATCTTCTCGCCAGAGAATCATTTGAATTAAAAATTGGTGAGAACGTTCAAGTTCTTTCTGATAAAGCTTTTCGAGATTCAGCAAAAAATAAATTTGAAGCTGTCGGCAATGTCATTATTACTCATCAACAAAATTCAATCTACGGAGAAAGAGCGTCTTTAGACTTTACGACAGGTGATACCAGCGTCGTCGGTAATGTACGTTATGTCGGACCTGAGATGACAATGTATGGCAGCGACATGCAGTACAACTTCAGAGATAAAAGTTTTAGCTTAGGTAATGCTCGAATTTTAGCTGATAACTATATTGTACTTGGAAAGAAATTATCGAGACCCGTACCAAGTACTATTGTAGGTATCGATGCTGAATATACCACTTGTAAAGATTGTCCAGAAAGTTGGAGCATTTTTGGTCGTGAGATTGAAATTACTCTGGGTGAATATGTTCGAATCAAGAATGCTTATTTAAAAGTTAAAGGCGTCGTCGTTATGTACGTGCCATATATTATCTTTCCTATTAAGAAAAATAGAGAGACTGGAATTCTTTTTCCAAGCTTCGGTTTTGAATTTGAGGAAGGCTTTAGATTTCAACAACCATGGTTTTGGGCCATTAATGAAAGTAGCGATATGACCTTTACTCCATCGGTTTTTGGACGCAGAGGTCTTGGTCATCAATATCAATACCGAAAGGTTTTTCATGAAGATGGGTGGACTAATCTCGATACGCTTAAAGTATTAGATGAGGTTTATCTTCCAGGTAAACAAAATGAAGAAAAAAGTGGGGATAAAGTTTTTAGGCACTTCACCCAAGCTGAAGGACACTGGTCAAGTGGCGAGCACTTCAACAGTCACTTTAGGCTTCTTGGTGTGAATGATCTTGATACGATGAGAGATTATGACTTCTTTACTCAAAACCTCGTTGATTCTACAGAACTTGGAATGAGTGGATTTATTGAGGGGCGATCTAGTTTAGTGAACTTTGCTGTTGAGGGTGATTTTCAAAATAATACTCTTTTTAATGATCCAAAAGGTTTTGATCATCGTTATGTACAGGTTCTACCTAAGACTTCTTTTTCGACCATACCTTTAACTCTCTTGCAAAGTGATATTCCACTTCTTAGAAAAATGAGTATCGGCGTCGATGCTGACTTTACTGTCTTTAAGCAAAACCATCTTGCTGAAAATATTTATATCAGAAATGCTAGAAGAGTTAATTCTAGACCTTATATTAATTGGGAAATTGGAAATCTAGGTCCTGTAAACTTTAGAACCAGAGTAGCCTATGATTCTCAAAAATATTGGTTTCCTTATGAGTCAGAGAAAACCTTTTCAAAATCAGGTGTCTTTACCGAAAGTGAAATAAGCTTTGAAATTGAGAAGATCTTTGGCATGGCCTATATTGAAAAAGTTGCGGTTGAAGATATTGATGTTTCTAAGCTCGCTAAAACTGAATCTGTTCCGACTGAGAATAAAAAGTTAATTGGTGCCTTACCCAAGTTTAATGAGGGTCTTTCAAAAGAAAACTTTCAAATCAGACGAAATGCTTACCGTCATTCTCAAGAAATTAAAGTTAAGCATTACTACTTCTCTGATCAACGTACTAAGGGGAACTCTCGGTTCTTGAGGCAAATTAATGAAAATACAGGTGCCGGCCAGTTTGATGCCATTGATGCTTTAAGATCAAGAGAATTCTTAGTGAGTAATACTGAAACAAGAACTACGCTTCCGCTTTCAAATACGGTTGAACTACAGTGGAATAATTCACTGGTTAGAAAAAGAGCTGTAACTGATAGTCTTTTGATTGACGGTAGAAGTTTGATTGATAACTTTCAATATCAAAGAGTAAGTTACTTCAACGTTTCTCAAGGTTATGACCTTGATCGTCAAAGTGAAGAAATTAATGAAAATCTAACTCGTCTTAATATTGAAACAGGAATCAATATTGATTCGTTTAATTTTGGAATAAGTGAATTCTTTTTTTATGATACAAGCGAGCACATTTTTAGCTTCAATATTTCTAAAGAGAGTAATCGTTATAAGCTATTTACGAGGTTTATTTATGACTCTTTAACAACACCAGTTAAAAAACTTGCAATTGTTGGTGCGAAACTTAATCTTGCTGATCTCTTTCTTCTTGGAGCAGAACTCCAGTATGACCTCGAAGATAAACGCTATGCTACAACTCAATATTCTGTACTTTATAAGCCTCGTAATGAATGTTGGGAGATCGACTTTAGACTTAGACGAGATCTTGTTGAAAAAAGAGCAAGCCTTAACTTTCTTTTAAATTTTAATGATCAAGGTAGCTCATTTGCAAACTTCTAGTCTTAAAAGGCCAGTGTTCTTTATAGATTTTAACGATAGCTTTTCATATAATATTTTAGCTTACTTAAAAAAATGGGTAAGCGTTGAAATCATTTCTCCCCAAAATGTGGAGAATTATCTCACAAAAGATGATATGCGCTTCATCTGGGGTCCTGGGCCCGGTCGCGCCGATGAATATGGTATCGACTTTAAGCTTTTAAAACAAAGTCTCCTTAACTCCACCCAACGTCATTTTGGAATTTGTTTAGGTCATCAGTTAATTGGATTATCCCTTGGCGGTAAATATAAAAGCTTAAGTCAACCGCTTCACGGAGTTAGTCGCTCAGTGACATTACCTGAGTGGAGCGAGTGGGGGATGAATGGCAGCAATATTAATGCTCAATTCTATAACTCATTAGTTGTTGAAATTGGTGATATTGAAAATGCTCGAGTTCATAGATACGATAACGAAGTTTTGATGATTTCTTCACAAACAGTTATAAGTTGCCAATTTCACCCAGAGAGCGTGGGAACTTCTTGCCCTGAGCGGTTGTTCAGCGCAAT
>CAXBMT010000122.1:0-8005 GCA_963976925.1 uncultured Bdellovibrionales bacterium | reverse complement strand
ACGTTGCCAAAGCGGTTGAGGAATTTACGCCTGTTGGTAAAACTCCAGAGTATATTCAATCCTTTAAAGGAAGTATGTCTCAAGTCGTTATCCCTTTAAAGTCTAAGGCCAATGAGCTTAAAGATGAGGCATTAGCTAAAGCTAAAGGAGAGGACATTCTCTCGCCTGACTTTAACTACCTTCAAACAATGGATAGTGTTTTATTTGGAGTTGAATACTACCCAACTAGAGATGGGGTTGTTATGGATCGTGGAGGTATTCAATGAAGTTATCTTTTATAGTACTAGCTTTATTAGTATTGAGTGCTTGTTCAGGTTCCTCTAAAAAATCATCTACTGAAGAAACAGTTCAAAATGATGCTATTAGCCCGGAGATCCAACAGGAATTTAACTGGATTGAAAACGCCGACTTTGCTGAAGTCGATGCAGCTCCATTTATTGCCTCTGATGACAAATTTGAAGGCAGTCTATCTGATCATGACTCACTTTCAAAAGAGTCAATCGCTAGACTCCCTGCTCCTAAAATAGAAGATGCTATTGATTCGAATGATCTAACAACAAAATTGGCTGGTCTTTGTCATGCCAATCGTTTTAATGATGCCTTCTTATTAGTAAAGAAACAGTTTAGAAAGTATAAAAAGCATCCAGGCTTTTGGAATCAAGTTGGAACTTGCTATCTTAGAAAGAAAGATTATCGTTCAGCAATTCTTTTTTATAACAAGTCACGTGAACTTGATTCAAAATATTCTCCACCTCTGAATAATCTTGGTGTTATCTATCAAATCAGAGGCAGTCAGGCTAAAGCTTACCTTGCCTATAAAGAAGCCTCTAAGCTTAACCCACTATCTTTGACACCATTATTTAATTTAGCTCAACTTCAGCTTCAAGGCGGTCAAGTTGATAATGCGATTATCGCTTTTCAGGCTCTTGTTAGAAAGAATGATGACGATGTTGACGCCTTAGCAGGTTTTGCAACGGCATTATTTATTCGTGGGGACACTGAACAGTCGCTTCGTATTTTTGACAGACTACCAGATGAAGCTATTCAAAATCCTTCTTATGGGACGAACTATTCCTTAGCTCTAAAATTATCAGGAAAAGAAGATAAGGCTAGAGAGATTTTGGCTCGTGTTACGTCTACACCAAGTCGCGAGCTTATTGATTATTATAATAAGGTTAAGGCTTTTGTTTACCAAGGTGGTAACTGATGTTGAAGTTTACTGTATTTTTATTTTTTGGATTAATGTTTTTTGCCAATCAAGCCTCTGCACAGAGTACTGATGATAAATCTCGCGTTAAGTACCAATATAAAAAATATCAAAAATTTGATTTTGAAGACATAGCAATTGAAGGTGATACCGGAAATCCAGGGGATCTTTCAATTGCATCAAGATATCAACGTAAGTTTAAAAATAAACTTCCTTATAGAGTTAATTTTAATCCAGAAATTGCACGCGCAGTTGAGCGCGTTAGGTAGTTTAAAGAGGAGAAGACGTGGAAACTGATAACAGGACCGCGCCCTATACACCAAGTTTTGAGCTCTCACCAAGTGATGGGTCTAAGTCTCGCGCACTAGTGAAAAGACGTGTTTTAATCGGTCGCTCACAGACTTGCGACATTATTATTAACCATCCAAGTGTTGCTGAGATCCACGCAGTATTAGAACTTAATAAAGACTCTGGTCGTCTCTACGATATGGATTCACCATCAGGATCACAAGTTAATGGACAAAAGATTATTGCTGAGTCCGTAGATTTTGGAGATAAATTAACGATTGGTGAAGTCGAGTTCACACTGAGACCTTTTAAGAAGTCTGATATTCTGCCTCCTCCACTTAATATGTTGGGTGATAGTGATGTAGGCGCTCTTCCAGTTATGCCTTTACAGGATGAAAAAGACCGAGCACCAAAGGCACTTCCTAAAGCAGCACCAGTTAAGGTTAAAGTGAAAGCTACGGAACAGGAAGTCTTTGTTCCTAGAGTCGAATACCCGCTCGCGGCAGATCCAAAAGCTGAGTTTAGTGAGTATATTTTTGAAGATGTAGAAACGCTTTATCCAATTTTTGATTACTCAACATCTAAGAACTTCTCGGTCGAAGTCATTATTCTTCACTGTGGTCGTATTATATCCGTCGATTATTTACCTCAAAAAGATGCTACTTATCATTTAGTTGGTAGATCTCAAGCCCTTAAAGAAGTTGAATTTGCGTACCTAGGTTTAAAAGAAAAAATCCCATTTGTTGAAGTAAAGGGTAGTGACGTTCAGATCTTTCCTTTATCTGGTTACAAAATGAAGCATATTGGTGCTGAGGGAAATCCAGCACAATCTGTCGTTGGACTTGGCCATGATCATATTGTGAGCTTTACTCAGGGAGATCTTCAAATATTTGTACGCGGTACAGATGCTCCTCCACGAGTTAAGTCGGCTCCCGTTTTAAGACGTGATCCCGGCTTTAAAAAATACTTACTACTTATGTTACTTCTTGTGAGTGCTTTTCTAGTAGGTATCAATACTTTTGAAGTGGATGAAGAACTTGAAAAAGAAAAGGCACCTGAAAGACTGGCGACAATTCTTTATCGTAAAAAGTTAGCAGTAACTCCTAAGAAAACGATTGATAACACTCCAGATAAGCCTAAAGAAGAAGTACAAAAAGCGCCTAAGTCTAACCCTGTTGAAAAGAAAGAGGTTAAACCTCAAGAGACTAAAGCGGTTGATAAAAAAGCTGGTAACCCTGGTGAGAAGAATGCCCAGAAGACTGGTTTGGTTAAGAAAGCTACTCCTAATAAAGGTCCTGATAAACCTCAAAATAAAGTAGCACCCAAGGCTACAAGTAGTAGATCAAAGGCAGCCCCTTCAAAAGCGGCGGCTTCTAAGAGTGCTATAAACTCTAAGAGTAAAGGTCCTGTTGACGCTTATAAGTCTTTTGATTTTAAAGGCAGTATGAGTTCACTTTTAGCTAAAGGCGGAAGTCTTAAAGCAGCCTCAGAGGTTAGTAACGCTGATGTCTCAATCGATGGCCCATCAATTTCTGGTTCAAGCGATGGTGCAACAGCACAAAGAGCTAACGTAAGTACAAATGTCGGAAGTCTTTCAGGCTCTGCTTCCGGAAAACTTGATTCAACTAAAGGTACTCAAGGTCTTTCAGATAAGAGAAATATCTATACTGCTGGTCTTCCTTATAAGACTGTTATTTTGGGTGGTATGGATCCAAACACCATTCGACAGATCCTTATGGATAACGTCCCGTTATTTAGGCAGTGTTATCAAACTGCACTTGATCGTTCACAAAGCGCCTTTGACGGTGTCGTAAGACTTAACTTTGTTATCGGGGCTTCTGGTCACGTTACAAGGGCAGGTGTTGATTCTTATACGAATCTAAAACCTAAAGTAAGAAGCTGTGTGGTTAACGTTCTTAAAGGAATTAAGTTTCCAGAGCCACTGGGTGGCGGTGTCGTTGAAGTTAACCAACCGTTCAATTTCTATCCTAAAGTACAATAGCCAACAATAAGCCACGAAATCGTGGCTTGTTCTTCGTTCTAAGTACCTGATTACTGGTTACAGTGATTTTTATTGTATACTCTCATCAGAATCAACATTGGGAGTCGACATGTCCGATCAAGGACTGGCCATATTTTCACCTTTTAAGATTGCGCTGGTTATCGCGTTTACCTTCTTGGCCTGGGGTGATCTTGTTCACGGAGATCAGATTGCACTGATGGTCGAATCTCTAATTATTGGTCTTTATCTGAATGACCTTTATTCAAAAAAAGAACAAATCATCAACGCTAGAAGATTAACTTTTAGAGAATTTATCGACCAAGTAAAGAAAGACTGGATTGAACTTAATTTGAAGTCTTGGTTTCTTTCATTCTTTAATACGTCGACTAAAGAATCAAAAAAACGTTTTAATCGTAATCTTCTATTCCTAGCGATTATCTTAGCACCTGCAGCAATGAATCTTTTAAGATTAACTGCTAGTGAGCAGGAGGGCGTTATAAGTGTGGGATTCATTGTTTGGTCTGTAGTGTTTATTTACTCTAATCTTAAAGAGTTTAAGAAAACCAAACAGTTCAAAAGATTGTTGTTTTCAAACTTAGGCGTATATTTCTTAATTTGTTCGCTTTTACTTGTTCTTTAGATTACTGCTCAATACCCATAACGACGAACTTATACTCTTGAAAACCGGCTTCTGCGCTGGTGTAGAGTAGTTTCTTGATAAAGCTATATTTTACAGTCTTATCAACAATCAAATTAATCACTCCACCAAATTTGTTCGCTTCAGGGGAACTCTTAGCTGATAGCTGAATAAGTTCTTTGCGTTTAACAAGTTCATTGAATAATGGAATAATACGACGACCACCTTGGTCTGTACTAGCTCTAAGATTGCTTTCAATATTTAAAACTTCCTTGTCTTCAACCCAGATGGTTGTAGGGGAGACTTGGACAACAACACCTTCGTTACTAGGTGTGGCAGACTGAGATACTGGAAGCTCAACATCTTTTGGAACTGTCATAATAATGCCCGTAGAATTTGTACTTTGAAGTAAAAATACAAGCATGATAACAAGAATATCTAGCAGCGAAGTAATATCAAGATCGAAGGTACTCGATGTACGCTTTCTTCCTCTTTTTCTAATTGATCTAGCGCTTCTCATAAATCCTCTTTAACTTTGTATATTGCCAAAGATAATCTTAGGAAATAAAGCTTTGAGCCTCATCTCAACTCCATCTTTATCTTTAGCAAAAAGAGCAGGGTCAGTATTTCGAAGCTCTCTGGCCGCATCCATAATCTTAACAATTTCTTCGTAAGTCAGATCAACAATTGGCTCGAAGATTACGGTCTCTTCTTTGAGGTTTCTATTTTTTAGGTTCAATAAGGTGCTGTGTAGTTTTTCTAAATCGTAGAAGCCATCACTTGTCTTACCAATTCTTGTAAGAGTTGATGATGGTACACCTGTCATAATCTGAATATAGCTCGAAGTAATTCTAAGAGTTAATGCCAGCGGCTTTTCGTTTTTAGGAGGTTCAGCGTCACTAATAATAGGAACGTTTGATGGAATCTCATAAATCTTTACAAAGTTGGCTGACATCAAAAGAAAGAAAATGAAGATAAAAACCGCATCCAAAATAGGGATGAGGTTTGGTTTTACAAATTCTTTCTTGGTCTTTCGACGACTGGGAGCTCTATACACATCTAACCCCTTATTCGCCCATTTCCTTCTTGGTCGTCAGCATATCCATAAGCTTGACTGAAAACTCGTCAATCTCATTGATGATTTTTTCTGACTTTGTACTAAGGAAGGTGTGAACCATCATAATTGAAATCGCAGCACAAAGACCCAAGAAGGTTGTGTTCATAGCGGTTGCAATACCAGAGGCTAGTAGCTCTGCTTTTTGTGCTGGATCTGCAGCAGCAACGGCAGCAAATGATTGAATTAGACCCTGGATTGTTCCTAGTAGACCAAACAGCGTCGAAATATTTGCAATCAATTGAAGATAGTTCAAGCGAAGTTCTACTTTAGGAATAACTTCTAAAGCAGTAGCATCAATGGCATTTTGAATTTGGTTGGCATTTGTATTTGCTCTTTTAAGTCCTGACTTAAGAACCTTAGGAAGAGCAGCAACTGATCCAGAGCAAACTCTGATCGCTCCTTGTATGTCGTTGGATAAAACATATCTTTGCAATTCATTCATAAATGAAGCGCCATCAACATCAAGTTTAAAAGAAAGACGCATAAATCTTTCGATGGCTATTGCAATTCCGATCGCCCAAATAAGGACGATGATCCACATGAAAACTCCACCTTGTTGGAAAAACATGGCGACTGTGTTTAATAGGCTTGGTACTGGTGCGGCTTCCATGCCATTGCTCCTGTTATTATTTCAACTAATTATAGATATATGATAACCGCAATTTTGAATTAAGGGGGTGAAAATACGTAGGTCGGAAACTCTTTCCCGTTCAAACTACTCTAGTAATTCTTTGGAAAAAGGGATCTTTCGATTCCTTCGATGAACATATGAATTAATTTAATATGCATTTCTTGAATGCGATCACTCACATCACTATCGATAACAAAAGGAAAGTCGACTTCATTTAAAAGTTTTCCGCCACCTTTACCAAGCAGACCGATGATCTTCATTTCACGTTCTTTGGCAGCCTTAACAGCTTCAATAATATTGGGAGAATTTCCACTTGTAGAGATGGCCAAGAGAACGTCACCTTTTTGTCCCCAACCCTCAACAGCTCTAGAGAAAACTTTATCGTAACCAAAGTCATTGGCGACACAGGTAAGATGACTAGGATCTGAAATTGCCATGGCCGCTAGAGCAGGGCGATCTTTTCTAAACCTTCCTGTTAGCTCTTCAGCAAAGTGCATGGCATCGCACATTGAACCGCCGTTGCCACAGCTTAAAACTTTGCCTTTGTTTTTATAGGCGCTGACCATTGAATCAATAGCAGCTTGCATATTTTCAACATTCTTTTGATTTTGGATAAACGAGTTAAGAACTCTTTGTGCTTCATTAAAATTATCTACGATTTGCTTAGCTTCCATAATTTATCCAAAAAAAAGGGGATCATTGATCCCCTTTATTGTTAAACGCATTGATTGAAATCTCAAGCCTAAGCTAACTCTTCTAGAGTCTTTTTGATTTCTTCTTTAGGTTGAACGCCAACTAGTGTCTTTGCAGCCTGACCACCTTTAAAGAAAATCATCGTTGGGATACCACGAATTCCATACTGCTGAGCTAGCTCACCATTTTCGTCAACATTAACTTTTACGATTTGGGCTTTCTCGCCTAACTCATTAGCAACTTCATCAAGCACTGGTCCAAGTGTTCTACAAGGTCCACACCATTCGGCCCAAAAGTCTACTAGTACTGGTTTGTCTGATTTCAAAACAGTTTGATCAAAATTTGCAATGTCTGCTTTTCCAACTGTGGCCATGCGGTCCTCCACTAAATTCTCTAAATGTGAATTCTAATATTTACCCATTCTAGAGTGTTACGTCTAGTTTCTATTATATGTGACATGTTGCGCCGCATTTATTACGTGTCTAAACTATTTTGCCTAATATCTTTAAAGATATCAGTAAGATAAGATCGTTTTATGATGAGAAAATACATTCTCAAGCGCCCTCTTAAGGTCGCAAGGCTCACACGTATCTTGGCCAAGTCTATCGACTTGTTCATTGTGCTATTATTATCCTTCTTCTTTTACCCTCTTGGAATTTTATTGAGTGTTACCTACATAGGTGTGGCTGACTCACTACAAAACGGTCAAAGTGTTGGTAAGAAGTTTATGGGTTTTGCTGTTATATCTTTAGAGGACGGTAAGCCGTGTACGATGAAACAGTCTTTTATAAGAAATCTTCCAATTATTATCCCATTACTTTTAGCAATCATTCCTTTTTGGGGATGGATATTCTCATTAGTATTAGGTCTCCCACTTATTCTGATGGAAATCTATCTTCTATATAAATTGGATTCAGGTCACAGGCTTGGAGATGTCATGGCAGATACCTCAGTTATGGCAAATGACGGCAGCGCTGAAGCTATAAAAAAACGTAAAACAAGTTGGTTTAACGAAACCGGAACTGTCGCTAGGTAAACGCACCCGTCCTTCCATCATACCCCCTAAAATGATAAATATAGCTCTCAATTTAGGAGCTAGAATATGTCAAAACGCCTCATCATCGTTGATGTCTCAAACTTTATTTTTCGCGCTTTTTTTGCTGTTCGTGGAATGAATGCACCTGACGGAACGCCAACCAATGCTGTTCATGGTGTGTTAATGATGATGAAGAAGCTATTGGCAGATTATCAACCAACGCATTTATTATTAGCTCGTGATACTGCTGGCGGAAGTTTTAGAAATGAACTTTATGACGAATATAAAGCCAATAGAACTGAACCACCTGACGACTTAAAGCCGCAATTCGGACTTATCAGCGAAGCATTAGAAAAACTTAGAATGCCCTCTATTTCTAATGATCGGTATGAGG
>CAXBMT010000121.1:0-8010 GCA_963976925.1 uncultured Bdellovibrionales bacterium | reverse complement strand
GGGGGGGGGGTCCTAAAGTTAAGCAACTGGTTTTCTCTATTACGCCAGATGCTTCAGTACGGTTTCAAAAATTAAAAACTGGCGAATGCCATTTGATCATCGAGCCGTCTCCAGCAGATCTTCCAGCAATGAAATCGAATAAGGAATTAAAGGTAGTTTCCGGTGCAAGTCTAAATGTTGGCTATCTCGCCATGAATACTGAGAAGAAACCATTTGATAATGTACTTGTCAGAAAAGCGATTAATCATGCTTTAAACAAAGCGGCTTATATCGAAGCTATTTATTTAGGCAATGCAGTTCCAGCTAAAAACCCACTGCCTCCAACTCTTTGGAGCTATAACAAAAAAGTTAAGGACTATAATTACTCACCTGAAAAAGCCAAAGCTCTTTTAAAGAAAGCTGGTCTTGAAAAAGGTTTTGAAACAGAGCTTTGGACCTTGCCAGTAACTCGTCCATATAATCCTAATGGGAAAAAAATGGGCGAAATGATGCAGGCTGATCTAGCGAAAGTCGGTATCAAGGCAAAGTTAGTATCTTATGATTGGCCTACATACCTTAAGAAGTCTCGTGAAGGTTCACACTCTCTTATTCAACTTGGATGGAGTGGCGACAATGGAGATCCAGATAACTTCTTGGCAGTACTTTTAAGCTGTACAAGTGTTGATGCTGGCTCAAACGTTGCTCGTTGGTGTCATAAGCCATTTGATGACTTGATCAACAAAGCAAAACTTTTAACATCTCAAAAGCAAAGAGATTCGCTCTATCAAAAAGCGCAGGTTATCTTTAAGGATCAGGCGCCTTGGACTCCAATTGCTCACTCTACAATTTTTAGAGGGATGAGAAGTAATGTTCAAGGCTATAAGATTGACCCTCTTGGTGGTGATATCTTTAAGCAGATTTCAATTAAATAATTAAGGAAGTCGAATGCTTAGATTTATTCTAGGAAAACTTGGGGATCTAGTCCCTACCCTGATTGGTATTTCAATTTTGTCCTTTGTCTTGGTTCGTTTTGTTCCAGGAGACCCCGTTATGCTTTTACTTGGAGAGCGTGGCGCTGACCCTGAAGTCTATCTTCAGATGAAAAAAGATATGGGACTTGATCTTCCAATGTGGAGACAATATTTAAACTTTGCTATTGATGCTCTTCAAGGTGATCTTGGAACATCAATTATCTCTAAAAGACCTGTCGTCACTGAGTTTTTTGATCGCTTTCCTGCAACCTTAGAACTTGGTGTTGTTGCTCTACTCTTTGCTATTATCTGTGGAATACCTCTAGGCATAATTGCAGCAGTTAAACGAAATAGTTTTTATGATTACTTCTTAATGGGTGGGTCTCTACTAGGCTATTCAATGCCAATCTTCTGGTGGGGACTAGTCCTCATCCTCATCTTCTCAGTGAATCTGGGATTAACTCCGGTTTCTGGAAGAATGTCTGTAATGTTTTATATAGAACCTTGGACGGGCTTTATGCTCATCGATACTTTAACTGCAGAGGTTAGAGAACTCGATGGCCTAGCACCTTTTTGGTCTGCCTTATCCCATTTGATCTTACCTGCTGTTGCCATGGGAACTATTCCATTAGCTGTTATCGCTCGTATGACAAGATCAAGTATGCTCGAAGTATTGGGCGAAGATTATATAAGAACTGCAAAGGCGAAAGGACTTTCACGATACAGAACAGTGGCTGTTCATGCTTTAAGAAATGCACTCATTCCAATCGTCACGATAGTTGGCTTGATGTTTGGTTCAATTATTACAGGTGCTATTTTAACTGAGACAATTTTCTCATGGCCTGGAATTGGAAGATGGCTCGTAGCGAGCATTAATGCTCGTGACTATCCAGTTATCCAAGGCAGCGTTCTCTTTATTGCGACTATGATCGTGATCATCAATGTTTTAGTCGATCTCGCCTATGCAGTCGTTAACCCAAAGATGAGAGGCTAAGATGTCACAACTCGCAGCTAATACTCTTCAACTAGATGAACATGTTCCTGATTCTTTCATTAAAGAGTTTTGGAATCACTTTAAACAAAACAAAGGCGCTGTTGTAGGACTTGGGCTCATCATTGCTTTTGTTGTTATCGCAATTTTTGCACCACTTCTTGCCCCATATGATCCAACTTTATTACAAGATAATGCTTTAAGATTACCTCCAATATGGGCCGAAGGTGGAACGTGGTCTTACCCTCTTGGAACGGATGATGTTGGAAGAGATATTCTCTCTCGCCTCATTCATGGAGCTAGAATCTCGATGGGCATCGGTTTTGCCGTTGTTATCCTGTCGTTGAGCATGGGTCTCTTTTTAGGTATTTTTGCTGGTTATTACGGTGGAAAGGTTGATCGTATCATCATGCGATTTATTGATATCGTTATGGCATTTCCATCAATTCTTCTAGCTATCACTGTAGTCTCTGTCATGGGGCCAGGAATCAGTAATGCTATTATTGCCGTTGCTATCGTTGCTGTTCCAAGCTTCACCAGAATTGTTAGAGCTTCGGTTATGGCTGAACGAAATAAACAATACGTAATGGCCTCAAGAACGTTTGGTGCAAGTAATTTAAGAATTATGTTCTTTGAAATCTTACCAAACTGCCTGGCTCCACTTATTGTTCAAGCAACACTTGGTTTTTCAGACGGTATCTTAAATGCTGCTGCTCTTGGTTTTTTAGGACTTGGCGCTCAGCCACCTACTCCAGAATGGGGAACGATGCTGGCCGATGCTAGACCATTTATTGAGAGTTCTCCTTGGATGGTTACTCTTCCAGGCTTATGTATTTTATTTTCAGTTCTTGGTTTTAATCTATTTGGTGATGGGCTTCGTGATGCTCTAGATCCAAGGTTAAAGAAATAGGATGTCCATGTTATTAGAAATTGAAGATCTCTCAATTACTTTTGATACTGCCAAAGGACCGTTATCGGCGACAAGGCAGATCAGTTTTAACCTAAAGCAAGGCGAAACACTCGGTATAGTTGGTGAATCTGGCTGCGGAAAAAGTATAACCAATCTTGCGATAATGGGACTTCTTCCTGACACTGCGACAATTGAAGCTAAAAAAATGATTTTTGATGGAGTTGATCTCAACAATATTAAAGAGAGCGAATTTAGAAAAATTCGTGGTGCAAAGATTGGTATGATTTTTCAAGATCCAATGTCTGCCCTTAACCCAAGTTTTACAGTTGGCTTTCAGATTGATGAGACATTAAAGATTCATTGTCCAGAGATGGATAAGCAAGCTCGAGCGGCTCGCGCCCTAGAACTTATGAATCAAGTTGGTATACCTGCACCTCAAGAACGACTTAAAAATTATGCTCACGAACTTTCAGGTGGAATGAGTCAACGTGTGATGATTGCCATGGCAATCGCTTGTAAGCCCAAGCTACTTATTGCAGACGAACCAACAACGGCTCTTGATGTAACGATCCAAGCTCAAATCATGAAGCTATTAAAAGATCTGCAAAAAGAATATCAAATGGCAATGATTCTCGTGACACACGACTTGGGTGTTGTTGCTCAAAATGCTGATCGTATCCAAGTGATGTATGCTGGAGAAATCGTTGAAAGCGCCAAAGCAAAAGACTTACTCTCTGATCCCAAACACCCGTATACTGATGGTCTTTTAAGCTCCCTGCCGGGAAAAAAGGCTACAGCCTTTAGACAACCGCTTCCGTCAATTGCCGGAATGGTGCCGGATTTACGTGCAAGGCCAACTGGTTGTCAGTTTAATCCTCGTTGTGAATTTGCAGATGATAAGTGTCGCTCGCAGCTACCGAGCTTAGTTCATGATGAATCTCGTACTTTACGCTGCTTTCATCCAGTAGGAGCTTCTGTATGAATGTCATCGAAGTTGAAAATTTAAAAAAGCATTACCCAATAAGAAAACCCTTTAAGCCACTTAAGCATGTAAAGGCTTTAGATGGAGTTTCTTTTCAAGTAAAAAGAAAAAAGACATTAGGAATTGTTGGTGAATCTGGTTGTGGAAAATCAACCTTAGCAAAAACATTAATGAGACTAGAGATTCCAACTGATGGAAAGGTTTCATTATCAGGCCAAGACTTTTCGGTTATGAATGCAAAAGATTTTCATAGCGCGATTCAAATGATTTTCCAAGACCCTTACAATTCAATTAATCCTAGAAAAAAAGCTTGGCAACTAATTGCTGAACCTCTTTTTATTAATACTGATTTATCTAAAGAAGAGTGTTTTAAGATTGCCTCCGAAACGATGAAGAAAGTGGGTCTTAGACCAGAACTTGCTCATCGTTACCCCCATATGTTCTCCGGCGGCCAACGTCAGAGGATCGGTATTGCTAGAGCTCTTGTCATGCAGCCAAAGATTATGATTTTGGATGAGCCTGTTTCAGCACTTGATGTTTCGATTCAAGCTCAAGTCCTGAATCTCTTAATGGAGCTTCAAGATCAGATGGATTTAACCTATCTGTTCATTAGTCATGACCTACATGTGGTTAAACATATATCTGATGAAATCCTGGTGATGTATTTAGGTAAAGTTGTTGAGTATGGCCCGAGAGATCAAGTCTTCAATGATCCTAAACATCCATATACAAAAGCTCTTGTTGCAAGTTCACCTTCAGTTTTAAAAGAAGCAAGTGATGAGCCCGCGATTAAAGGTGAACTTCCCCTCTAAATCCTCCATCAGGATGTGCATTTCATAAACGCTGTCCAATAGCGACTGAAGAGTGCTCAGTAGAAACACCTGAACTAACAGAGAAGTTTGGACGTAGAGTTGCTTGCTTTGAAGTCTAGGCAGCCAGGCTAATTTCGACTTCCTCATTTGCATCAATTGCTTGGTCTTGAGCCTGTCTAAATAATTGTACAGTTTCATCATCCATGCCCTGATCAAACTGAACACCTAGGCGATAGCCGTGCGAAAGTTGCTTGAGATAAACAACTTTACCTCCAACAAGCTTAGTTGGAACCTCACCATGACTATTTCTTAGAATAAACTTCGTATGTTTTGCCAGACTAAAGCCATCGACAAAGTGATCGATAAAAATTGCCATGCCTGAGCTGGACATATCTAGAATACAATATTCACCAGGACAATTTTCAAGTCTAATGCGCATCCCTGTATCACGCATATTAAATCTTTGAGCTGCGTGACGAGAAGAGTGATACGACAATCTTCTTGAAATATATTTAATTCCAATCCAGATTCCGATGGCACTTACAATTCCTGTTAATATGCAGCTGATATTTAAGGCACTCATTTAAGCTCCTTAACAAACCACTCTTGGTAACTCAAAAGAGCTCTTTCATAGTCAAAAGACTTTTCTTTAAACAGAGTCTCCGCTTTTATAAAGAAGAAGCTTTGCTCACCGCTAGCATTACTTCGCCATACTCCATCTTTTTGTAATTCAGCACCAGTAATCTTAAATGGAATATTCTCATCTTTATTTAGTAAGCTTATAATCTGCTTTGATGAAGCGCTTGCACTAAAGAAAGCTTTTGGAAAATGAACAATCGCATCTTCTTTTGTTCCGTGGATCAATCGACTTAAATCACAACGACTATCAACCTTAAATAGTATTCCTTTTTGCGACAATTGATGAACAGTAGCCTTGATGGCATCTAGAGGAGAACTATGCAGCCACCAAATACTATCAACTGAGGTTCCTAAACGAAATTGTCTTTGAGGAACAAAACCTAATAAAATTTTTCTAAAGACGAAAAGCCCATAAATATTTTTATCAAACCACTTCATTCCAGCCAGACGAGTGAACGGCCCAGCTTCTCCAACTTCAGAAAACAAGATCTCTCTTTCATTATTATGCTGACCGTTGATTCCAAAAAGAGAAACTCTAAGTCTTGGATCAAGGTAGCTTTCATAAAGTTCATGAAGAGATGTCACTATAGTTCCCTTAGAACTTTTGAGGTAAACCTCAATTCGCTTTAAAGAAGATAATGCCTTCTCCAACGCGTCCAATCGTGCAGGATTCCCTGCATGGATTTCGCGTTGAAGTTGACACGTGTGGGCCCAATTAGCCCAATGAAAGAATAGCTTTCCGGCAGGATCTAAATTCAAGACACTCTCAAGTGGAGCTGAAGATAGATATTCTCTGATCGCCTTACTCCCAAGCATGGGAGCAGAACAGGGAACCTTCATATTATCGAGGATAGCGAAAGGATCACTAAAATCGAAATCTGTAGAATCTACCGCTGGTCCAAGTGAATGTGCAGCGGAGGCGTCAAAGGCCATAAGCCCCTCCAATAAAAGTCGTAAAAAATTGACACCCAAGCTCTATCTTAAGCTATATCTGGCTCTGAATTGTTAAACCTTCACAATTATCTAAAAAACCAAACATTTCGGTCTGTTGTGTAAGCTTAATAATTTTTATTAAGAGCTAAAAATAGTAGAAAAAGCGCCAAGGCAATTGGGCACCCTCTATCGACTAGTCTTATTTCAGGTTAAAATGAACTATGATCCTACAAAAGACTTCTCAGGCATTTAATCTGTTAGAGCGTAATCATCTGGCCTACAAGCTCACCCCGATTTCGGTTCGTGAGCTTCTTTTTATTACTGATCTTCCTTGTGATGTTTATGCCCTCGACGGCGACCTCTTCAGAATCGTTCTAAAGAGGCGCTCTTATATTAATAAAGATGTTATTAAGGGACTGATTCAAAAGGGTCAGCATGAGCTTTATATCTCCCACTCTGATCGTGAAAGTTTAATTAATTACCAACAAGATAATTTAAGAAAAGTAACTCGCTCCCTATCTGTAGGTGATCCGCTTGAGAAAGGTAAAAAGGTTCTCAATCTTTTGACCATCAATATGGAGTATCTCTATAGAGATCCTACCAACGATGAAACGCTAAGCTTGCAGTATCAGTCCGCTAAAAATCTCGCTTCATTCCTGGCTGCAAATCTTGATCTGCATGAACCTTTATATAAAAGCTTTATTCAAATGAAGCACCATTTTGTCTTCGCTCAGCCACTATTGTCTTCCATGTTCCTGCTTGGTGTTTTAAAGATGTCTCACCTATTCAATGCCAAAGATGTAGAAAATCTTTTTATCACTAGTTACTTTAAAGATATTGGAATGTCGGCCATACCAACTGAAAAATATGATCAAATAGAATTAGATGATGATGAAAAAAAGTTACTCGCAAGACATGCATCACATTCTGTGAGTATTCTTCAAGGAAGAATAACGTTAGGGCCTCAGTACTTAACAATTATTGAAAATCATCATTCATTCTCTCTTCTGGCAAAAGAACTTGATTACTTCTCCAATAATTCAAAGCAAGGCGAAGTCGTTGCAGGTTTTGAGACGATACTTGTTTGTGTCATGGATGTGATTGCAGCGATGATTTCAGGTAGACCTTTCAGACAAGCGAGTAATTTGTTTGATGCTCTTGAGCTGGTAAAGCTGCTTATGTCAGAGCAGTACCCTCAAGAATTTAAAATCATTGTGACGTATTTTAAGAACT
This sequence comes from uncultured Bdellovibrionales bacterium, assembly GCA_963976925.1. GTDB lineage: Bacteria > Bdellovibrionota > Bacteriovoracia > Bacteriovoracales > Bacteriovoracaceae > UBA4207. The sequence goes on along the minus strand of CAXBMT010000121.1, from coordinate 560 downwards.
TTTTCTTTCGGAAATAACAAATCAGTCTCCTATTATTTCCCAACTCTTTGTAAATATTCATTTTTTCCTTTTCATTCCATCTTTCATTTCGGAGAATTATAGAGAGAGTATCGCGCATTCCAAGGAACGGAATGTGATAATTCTAAGGAGGGAATTGATGGCTCAAGAAGTAAGCCCCGTCACGGGCATAATCGAAGAAGACCAAGTGTTTGTTGATTTTGGTGAACACGAAGGTAAATCTATCTTAGAACTATCCGACACTGATCCCGAGTATTACGAATACTTGGCAGAAAAGAAAAATGAAGGAAATTGTGCAATTCGTCGTACCAAAGATAAAATCTTTCGTATGTATATGGCGAGGACCTTAAACTAGTTCTCCCCTAAATCACTTAAAAAAGCCTGTTTTTACAGGCTTTTTTTGTGTCTTATGAAGTTGTTTGATTTGCCAAACTTTTGTGATAATAACCTAATATCGAACTTTTAGAGGTGATATGACACTTAATGAAATCAAAGTTGGAGACACTGTTTTACTAGATGACTTTTCCGAAAGTCAGCCAGTT
>CAXBMT010000120.1:0-8016 GCA_963976925.1 uncultured Bdellovibrionales bacterium | reverse complement strand
CTGAAATAGCTCATCAAGTCCTAAAGACTGATTTTCGTCATATCACTCCAGATAAATCTAAGATCATTTTAATAGAAGCTGGTCCCAGAGTTTTACCAAGTTTTAAACCTAAACTAAGCCAAATGGCTCAGCGAGACCTTGAGAAGATGGGTGTCACCGTTAGAACAAAAACTAAAGTTATTCAAATTAATGAAGACCAAGTTGTGCTTGAGAACGGTAATATAGATGCCAGTACAATTGCTTGGAGCGCCGGTGTTACTCCCTCAGCACTAGCAAAAGTACTTAGGACCGACTTAGATGCTAAAGGTAGAGTTGTTATTAACTCTGACTTGTCATTAAAGGATGATCCAAGTGTTTTAGTTCTCGGTGATATGGCCGCCTTTAAATCTGGTGAAACAGTATTGCCTGGAGTTGCCTCTGTTGCGATCCAACAAGGCCGATACATCAAAAAATTGATAGCGGCGGACCTCGCACATAAAACCAGACCGCATTTTAAATATTTTGATAAAGGACAAATGGCCACCATTGGCCGAAAAAAAGCGGTCGTTCAAGTTGGCAATATTGCCTTTAGTGGAACAATTGCTTGGTTTGCTTGGTTATTTGTTCATCTGTACTACCTGATAGGAATGAGAAATCGTGCGATGGTCTTTGCCCAATGGGCATGGTCTTATTTGACCTTTAGACGAGGTGCGAGACTTATTACCCCACCAAGAGTTTCTGAAGATAACTAGGCCTGACAATACAACTCGTTTAGATCAGAATTATAGAAACGAGGTTTTATGAATATTGTAACTCAGGTCTTTTTACCAGTTGCTCTGGCCATCATTATGTTTTCAATGGGACTAGGCTTAACCTTAAATGATTTTAAGCAAATTTTTTTAAAACCAAAAGCCTTTGCTCTAGGGCTTTTTTGTCAGTTCATCACCCTGCCGTTACTCGCCTTTGCCGTCATTAGCTTTTTTGGTTTAAAAGGAGAGCTGGCCGTTGGTATTATGATTATATCAGTTTGTCCTGGCGGAGTAACTTCAAATGTCTACGCTAAGTTAAGTCAAGCTGATGTAGCACTATCCATTGCTCTTACCGCTGTCACAAGCCTTGCTAGCGTGATTACAATTCCATTAATTGTAAATTGGTCGCTTCACCACTTTTTAAGTGCTAGTAGTGTGGAGCTTCCGATTTTTAAAAGTATTGCTGGAATCTTTATTATCACATCAATTCCAGTTTTAACCGGTCTACTTCTCAATGAAAAAAGACCTCAACTAGCGCAAAAGATGGAAGGTATTTTTTCAAAGGTAGCTGTTGGTCTTTTTGTACTCATTGTCTTCGCCGCAATCTTTAAAGAGCGAGCGAACTTTATTCCTTATATGGAAATCAGTGGGTCAGCGACACTTCTATTAAATATCCTAACAATGACTCTGGCACTTGTGATGGCATTGGTCTTCAGTGTTCCAAGATCTCAAGTCAAAACTATTGTTTTAGAGTGTGGAATTCAAAACGGAACTTTAGCCATTATGATAGCCGCGACTTTTTTAAATAACGAAGTGATGACTATCCCTGGTGCAATTTATTCGCTGCAAATGTTTATCACGGGTGGATTGGTTATTTTGATTTCAAAGTTAGCTAAAAAGCCTACTCTAGCCTAACTCCTAGAGTCTTTAATACAGACTTAAGATGAGTGATTGAGTTGGCTTCAGCGTAATCACTCTCTTTAGCAACGGACCAATCCATGCAGTTTTCACCATCTCGCTCAGTTTGATTTGGCCCTGTGCCACGGACTAAGACTCCAACTTGCTCACCATTTTGATTAAAAATTGGCCCGCCGGAATTACATGAAAATGTATCGAGATTATGTTTAAAGGATCTATTCTTTTTATCGATATATGTAGTCACGCCTTCGTCATCGGCTTTTTGCGGAAGACCCAAAGGGTATCCAATCATTGAAAGGCTTTGATTTTTCTTTAAGCTTTTCTTACTAAGTCTAATTGGCTTACGATCTAAAACTTTTCGATCTAGCTCAATTATTGCGATATCATCTGAGTTTAAACTTTGATCAAAGTTAAAGTAACGAACTTTTTTACATTCATAGACACTTTCAGCTTTAAAAATCTGAGTGCTTTCACCAATTGCAAAATCAAATACAATTTTGTAATCACCACATCCCTGGTTTTTATTATCTACACAATGGGCTGCGGTTAAAACAAGGTTAGGCGCAATTAAGCTGGCTGAACAATTCGCCAAATGTGGTTGTTTAGCGAACATAGCATCACTACAAAAGCCCATATTATTAGAGCTCCAGTTGACTGCCTCGTAATCACCAGAAGCTAGCTGCTTTAATGAAGAATTTCTAAATAAAGCTGGAACTGAGCGAGCTAGATCGACAATCTCTGCACGTCCCTCGGTTCTAGCTTCGTAGCGCGAGTCAGTATCAAAGATGCTGGCAAAGCAAAGGCTTGGAACTAAGAGGATAAACAGTATTTTCATAGCACCTTTGTATGCTAAATCTCGCTTAGCATCAATTTGGACGGTAAGACTTATATCTCCTAAACTATTGAAAAATATCTAGGATACGGGAGTTTTATGAAGTTTTTGCACACTATGCTTAGAGTAAAGGATTTAGACCGTGCTCTAGACTTTTTTGTCAATAAACTTGGACTTAAAGAGATTCGCCGAAAGGAAGTCCCTCAAGGCAAGTTTACCCTCGTGTTTTTGGCGACTGATAAAGGTGAGCCAGAAATTGAGCTGACCTATAACTGGGACCAGACTGAAGAATACAGCGAAGGCAGAAACTTTGGACACCTAGCTTTCTTAGTTGATGATATCTATGCGACTTGTGAAAAATTAAAAGAAGCTGGAGTCATTATCAATCGACCACCACGTGATGGGCATATGGCCTTTGTAAGATCACCTGATGGTCAGTCAGTTGAGCTTCTACAAAAAGGCGAAGCGCTTGCTCCTAAAGCCCCATGGAATGAAATGCAAAATACAGGAAGTTGGTAAATGAAAAAGGTCTTAGTTTGTTTTTTATTTTTAATTTCCACCTCGCTATTCAGTGCTCCTTTAAGGGTTATGACCTTTAATACTATGTGTGACATCTGTGGCGACAAAGACCACTTTGATAAATTTAAAAAACGAGTTGATCAAATCGTTGATACGGTCAAAAGAAGCAATCCTGATATTATAAGTTTTCAGGAGTTTAGAACTAAAAGACAGCTCTTAAAGATTAACAAGCGTCTTGGAAAGCAATATGAAGTTCTTTATTCCGACGGACTTATTCTAAATTATGCTGATCCCGCACTCTTTATTAGAAAGGATCGCTTCGAAGTCATTAAGCATTATTCCTTTTGGCTTGGCCCAAGAGGTGGTCGCTTTAGTTTTGGGTGGCGCTTTGGAATTCCAAGAAAGCTTCGTTACTCAGTACTAAAAGATAAGGTCTCAGGTCTCGAGTTTGCTTTTGTTGGCTCTCATTTTGATAATTCAAAAAAGAATAAATATCCAAGTGCCATTATGGTTAATGAGCATCTTATAAAAAAGAATCTTCCCATCATCTTTGCAGCGGACACAAACTTAAAGCCAGACATGGAAGGTCTTGAGTTTTTAAAGAAAGATCTATTTGAAGATACATTTTATAAAGTCGATAGCGTTAATTATTTAGCAAATACTCCCTACTCTATTCATGACGCCTGTAATATCGAAAAAGATACTGTTTTTCCGGATTGTCGCGTTGATCACGTCCTTTTATCTAAAGGATCACCCTTTAGTGTAAAAAAGTGGAGCGTCGATGTTTATAGGTACGGAAATAGGAAAGTCTTTGTTTCAGACCATAGAGCAATTATTGTTGACCTAGAGATCGACTAGTTTATTAGTCTTTACTAGATACCGTTATAGTCATGCCGTAGTTTTGATTGATTGAGATAAACCTCAAGACGAATTCTATTAACTCCCCCAAGAGGTCTGTTTTCTTTTGGTGCACGCCAAGGATTAAACGTTAGATTTTCACAAGCCTGCATTTCTTCATTTGTACGAAATCCACTTTGCTTATTTACGATTAGTTTTCCAACTTTAATCATAGGAGATTTCTTCTCGCTCCACTTAGTCATAGCGTTTTCGATATCGTTCTTTTTAGGATCCATATTTGGCTGAACGTAAAAATTAAAGCAACCTTCATCTTGTGCCAAAGTCTTTTCTAAGGCTTCTCCTAAAAAATCATGTCTAGGATTCTCAGGAATCTCATCTTTTACTTTTTTACAAGATACCATCTTCATTTTCATGCTTGTTTTACCTAACTTATAGGGAGTCGCACTGGCGTAGTCGATATCGAGAGAATTCGCAATTTCTACACGTGACTTTAAAATTGAACCTAGAGTTCTCCAATGAAATGCTAAATATCCTAAAATACCAAAACGACCTTTTGTTGCTTCCATAAACTTCTCGTAGGCTTTAGGGTTTGGAATAAAAAACGAATCAGCATTCATAAAAACGAAGTCATGTAAATTTGGACCTTCCTCTACTTTAATATCTTGCAAATAATTAGTGTATGGAACATTAAAAAACTTCATCGCCATACCGCGAATATCCTTCTCAATATCTGCTTTAGTAAAATCAGGATCTCCGTTTGAGAAACGAATTAAACCAGGATAAGAGTTATTTTCTTCAAATAATCCAACTCTCAGTTCTTCTGGAAGGTTTTTATTATCAATCGTTAGCTGTGATTTCACACAACCGTGGTGTTTTGGATGAGCATCACGTTTCATGATCTCATCATCACCTGTAGACTCAACCAAAGTATCATGAAAGATCTGAGCAACCGTTTGCATTCGCTGCACTTCTTTTTCACCCCAGATCTCACCTTGCTCAACGGCCGGTTGACTAGCATTGAAATTTATTGATGCAATTTCGCGTTTACTTGATTTTTGATCCGTACAACTTGCGAAAATTGCGAGCGTCATTAGAAGTACAACTGAAGTGTTCATCTAGCCTCCAAGGCCTATAAAGTCATAGGCTTATCGGCTAAGTACTCGAAAACCTTTTACTAAATATGATGATATTCTGATAACTTATAATCTATTAAAGTGATTTAAATATTATATGACCACCTATAAGCGAGAAGTTGACATTTTCACTTTTATAAATCGTTCACTAGCTCTTCCGTGATCATCAACAATTTTAATTAAATGGTTACCTGGAGATAGACGAATCTCTTTGTCTTGCTGTGGTTCTAGTTTTGCTACGAGTCCTTTTCCAACAAACCAGAAGACTTCTTTAACATCAGAATCAACAATAGCCTTCAAAGGAATTAATGCAGTTTTTTCTTTAATCGGAACTTGGTAGCTCAAACCAATTCTTGGTGAGATAATTTTAGGTTCTATCCCAGTTCCTTTTTGGTCTAAAAGATTGCATTCCGGTGAGAAGTCTGGGGCAACTGCTCTAGTAAGTTGTTTAGAATGAAAGAATGCTAAAGTCTGAGAATCCCAAGTCTCAAACACTTTTACTATTCGATCTCCTTTACTTTCTGAACAAGCTCTTAGATTAGTTTCTGTTAATACTTCTACAGGACGGTGATGATCACAAACTTCTATGGGAGATGTTCCCGGTATAAACAGTGATTTTTTTGTAAAGGGACAAAATTTACTTGGTAGTTCTCCACTAAGAGAACAAACTTCGCTGTCAACAATATTTTCTGCCCAAGCATGATGAAAAGCATATAGTGGTTTTTGACGATACTTTAATCCATCCATAAGTTGAAAAAATAAAGGAGCAGCGCTCTTTATTCCCATAAATTCTGGATGACCTAAACCAGAAAAATCCCCAACCCAAACGGCAACAACATAATCATCCCAAATTCCAACTGTCCAAGCATCACGATATCCAACCGAGGTACCTGTTTTCCAAAATATATCTCCCTCTTCATTAATCAAACCTTTGCTTTTAACTGCACCACTGGGCTTAGGTACTCGCTTAAGAATATCCTTTACTAGAACAGATGCCTCAGCAGATAAAAACTTGATAGGCCTTATAGGTGGGACGGAATTTTTTAGTAATGTAGGAATCACTTGTAAACCGTTAGACGCCAGAGTTCCATAAAGAGCAGCTAACTCTACCATAGTGACATCAAGACTACCCATAACAAGGCTAGTGCCATAGTGGCCTTTATCTCTCATATTAGAAATACCAGAGAACTTTAAAAACTCATATAGACCATGCTTAGGGTGAAGTTTACGAAGTAAGTCAGCAGCTGGAATATTACGGCTTTTAGCAAGAGCGTCCGCTGCTGAAATTGGACCTAAGAACTCACTGTCAACATTTTCAGGTGCTGAGAAGTCTTGAGGTAAATCATATACTAGGGACTCAGGATGTAAGAGTCCTTGCTCAAAAGCTAGAGCATACAAGAATGGCTTTAAGGTTGATCCAGGAGACCTTTTTGCGAGTGTTCCATCAACTTGACCTGAAATTTTATTATTAAAAAAGTCAGCCGAGCCTACGCTAGCTAAGACCTGACCGTCAGTCCATCTCATTATCAACGCTGCTGCATTATCAATACCTCGGTTTTTTCTAGCTTCAATAAAGCGATCAATTTTCATTTCTATTTGTTTTTGTAAATTAACATCAAGCGAAGAGTTTATTTCAATATCATTTTTTGTGTTTATTAAAAGACTTGTAGTAAAGTGAGGTGCAAGAAATGGCATCGTGTCGAGACCTTTCATAGGTATTGCTCGTGCAAATGAAGGTCTTAAATTCTCATCGTCAGGATGATCATTAACCCAATCTTGAAAATGATGTCGCCATGAACTCAAATAGATACTAGGAAAAGTGCCTTCTCCTATAACATTACTCATCGCCGCTGGATTTTGAGGAATTTGAATGAGAGCTAAACTTTCAGCTAAATTTAATTGATCTAATGGCCTTCGAAAATATACATATGAACCCGCAAAATAGCCTTGAATATTACGGCCAAGCGGTACCAAATTCAAATACGCTTCGATAATTTGATCTTTTGAATATAGCCACTCTAACCAAGTACTTGCGACAATTTGTTTTACCTTCCCCCAAATATTTCTAGTATCCATTTTATAATGCAGACGAGCTAATTGCATCGTAATTGTCGATCCCCCATATCTCCCCTCATCAAGAACATATGTTGAAAGTACAGAGCGAAACAAAGCAAATGGATTAAAGCCAGGGTGATAATCAAACCAACGGTCTTCCTTAACTTTAACTGCTTCAATAAATTGAGGTGGAAACCTTGAGATTGACCTCCAGAGTCGGTAAGAGTCATCTTTAGCCAATGTCAAACGTAAGAGAGTTTCATCTCTGGCATAAACAGCTCTAGATGAACTATAAATGTGCTCAAATTTAACTACGTCTATTTTCGCAAGAAAACAGATAATGGAAAAAACTAATAACGTCGAAATAAATATAAGTTTTTTCATTATTTTACTGAAGGAAGATTAACTTTTAATCCGCTAGTTGGTCCTAAGTATTTAGATAACCTATCATACATTGGATCTGCTAAGGTCCCTGGTAGTTTAAAAATACCGCTAACTGTTGCTTTTACTTTATATCTAAGCTTTCGTTTTATAGAACTTAAGTTACTATAAAATATTACTCTATCTTCCCTTGCATCGATATAATCAAGTTTTAAGTCAGTTCTATCGTCGTTTAGAATATTTACTCCTGGAACTTTCCCTCGCTGGTCTCGATTAGGCTGAAGCTCAAATCCAGGAACCATTAAATCAACTAGCGCAACATTTTCCATCTCTGAACCGTTAACGGTATAAGCAATGAGTTCTAACTCATAGTCGTTACCTTGAATAGCCTCAGTTACTTTATTCCCTTCAGAGTCATAGAGGCTCTTCTCAATAATAATATTCCGACCTTGTGCTGAATTCTTCGGCTCCCGGTCAAATCCTGTTAGTGCAAATGAAGTAAAGAGAGATGTGTTATTCTCTTTTCGCTTTAATTCAATTTGTGTGAGGTTTGAAGGAATTAACCATTCACCACTTTCTTTTTCTTTTACAG
>CAXBMT010000119.1:0-8029 GCA_963976925.1 uncultured Bdellovibrionales bacterium | reverse complement strand
TGCTGAGCTTGGTATTTACCCAGCGGTTGATCCACTATCATCATCTTCAACAATTCTATCTCCGGATATCCTTGGTGAAGAACATTATTCAACAGCTCGTGGTGTTCAGCAGATTCTTCAGCGTTATAAAGAACTACAAGACATCATTGCCATTCTTGGTATGGATGAACTTTCTGAAGAAGATAAATTGATTGTTGCAAGAGCTCGTAAAGTTCAGAAGTTCTTGTCTCAGCCATTCTTCGTTGCTCAACAGTTTACTGGTATTCCAGGTCAATTCGTGAAAATCGAAGATACAATCTCTGCCTTTAAAGCAATTCTAAACGGTGAGTGTGACAACTTGCCTGAGCAAGCTTTCTACCTTGTTGGTGGACTGCAAGATGTTTACGAAAAAGCTAAAAAGCTTCAGGGTGCTTAAGAATTAAGGAATTGATATGAAACAATTTACAGTTGATGTTTTAACACCGAACAGAGTCATCGCAAGAAACGTTCCTGCGCAGGCTCTGTTGATTCCAACATCACGTGGTCAAATTAACGTTTTGCCTGATCACACCCATGTTGTTACTCAGCTTTCAACTGGAATGTTGTCTGTGTTTGGTGGTGCGGATGATCCTGATCGTCACTTCACAGTGACTCATGGAATTTGTAAGGTATTAGAAGATAAAATCGTTATTCTATCTAACACATCTGAAGAGCAACACGAAATTGATCTTGAGCGTGCACAAAATGCACTGAAGTTTGCTGAAAACAAACTTGCTAACGAAGCACTTAGTGAAGAAGACAATATTAAGTTTCATCGTAAGGCCGAAAGAGCAAAACTTCGTATTCAATTTGCTAAAGAACAAAAAAACCGTAAGTAATTGCTAGATCAATCTTATCAAGAAAGCCTCCAAGTTTTGGGGGCTTTTTTTTGCCTTGAATCAATGAGAAACAATGGCACAATAGAAGTATGAAAATATCTGGCGTATTAGTTTTGTTTCCTTTGACTGTTTTTGTGACGTTTTTTGTTTTACAAAAACAAACCATGATGGAAAAACCATTTGAGAGACATGCTGGTGCGTACACGGACTTTGGCCATATTATTGCTTCGATCAAAAATGCTAATCAGTATGAAGAACCTAAAAAAATCATAGTTCCAGCTACCATTCCAAGAAGACAAGCTAGACCCATCGATAATCAAATCAAAATACAAACAGCTGACATCACAGTAACTAAGCCGGCTCAAGGTGCTACTTCTAGTTCACAGTCACACCTGGAAGATATTTGGCGTGATCATATTACGCAAAATCAAGCTGCACCAACAAAGGATGAGGTTTTAGGTAGTGGGCAAGGACAAAAGTTAGCTAGTCAAAGTGGCATTCAAACGACTCAAGGGCCTGGACTTTTAACTCCGCGTGAACTTAATCCAATGGAAAAAGCCGCGATAGAGGCAAATAGGGAATCACCAAAGCAAACGCCAAGTGGCTTTGTGGGCGATGAAGAAAACTACGCCAGACTTGATGTTTTGGTTGTTGGCGCAGGAGTTAACTCCAAAACTGATCAACCTCAAATTGAAAATGTTTCATTTTCTTATCTTGCAGATGAAGCTTCAATTATTAATTCAGATGATGGCAGGTTTAATTTCGAACATATTTTGGCGAACCAAATGCAGTCAATGGCCGGAGTGTTTCAAGCAAGAAACTTTGTAACAACTAGAGTTGATCTGCCGCTTGAAGTTGGATCATATGGCTCACTAGTGCCAATGATATCTATGAGTAGTTTAGACCTACTTCTTAGAAAGCATAATCTTAATGCTCCGGGTGGCTTTATCCTGGTAGATCTGGATCAAAGTATCATTGATGTTGAAATTGATAAGAGATACTCAAAGAAAATCTATCTCACACCAGAGTTTAATGAATCTGAGGCAGATGACAGCGCCAGATTTGTCATGTTCTTAGGAGTTGAGCCAGGCAATACAACAATAAGATATTTATCACGCTCAAGGCATATTGCTGAGCGAGTAAGCATGGTTGCTGCTGATCAAGTGCTTTATGACTTACCAATTATTACTCCTACATTTGTTCATAGCTTTGGACTTTTTGAGATGGAATCTTTATCTCTTTTACCACGAGAGCTTTCAATCTCTGGGAAAAATATAAGACCGTTTGGACAAAAAAATAGTGCAATTCAAGAAACACTTAATTATTACACACTCGAATTTATAGACAGTGTTCTTGGAAGTAGAAACTATACTGAAGTCGATCATCTTGGAACGACCTTCTTTATTGGACATCAAGGCAATGATAAATTGATTGTACCCGGTCAAGGATTCTTAAATGAAGTTCTAGCGTTTCATAATATGGATCGACTAGAACAAGATTGTTTGATTCAAATGAATCTTCCAAAAGACAAAGAACTTTATGAGATTGCAATGTACGGCGAAGGTCAGAAGGGACCGCTATTACTGGATCAAGCTTACCTCAATAAAGATGGTACAGTTTCGATCGATGCCACTGAGTTTTCTACCCATGCTTTCATTCTCGGAGATATGCTAGGTCGAGTTAATATTAAAATTAAATACACTGACGATAGCATAGACATGGTTAATTCAGTTTGTGCCCCATCAACCTATCTGGTTGAACACTTATAGCCTTTAGCGTGCTTAACCCAATTCTTTGGGTATCTAGATGTCATCATTTCAGGCGTAATTAATCGATAGCGACTTGTCGTCAACTCGGAAGATGTAAAGAGTGCGGTTCCTCTGGGGAAGCTGTGATTAAAATAACGTCTCTCGAAATGTCTGTTCTCTTCAACAATATTGGCGTCATACTTTTTCATTAATTTGAAAAACCAGTTTGGTTTAATTGAACAAAGTGAAACATAAGCATGAATAATCTCGGTGTTTGCTTTAGGAATATCGTAAATTTTGTCTTTATAAGCCAATGCTCTGGTAAGTGCTAAAAACTCAGCAAAGAAATTTTTAGAAGCAAAACCAATATGGTCATGCTCATAAAACTCAAAAATATCAGCGAGAGAATAACTTCTCTTTTTTGCAACTAATTGTCGCTTAGCTTTAAGCAGATGTTTAGTTCCGGAGTTATAAGCGGCAATCGCTAGATCCCAACGTCCGAGTATCTTTAAGTTTTGCTTTAAAAGGTGAAGGGCAGCCGTACTTGCCATAAGTGGTTGAAGCCTACCATCTTGTCTACGACTAAGGGGCATGAAGTGTCCACCTATCCAGCGCATGAACTGCCATACACCAGACGCTCCAACCTTTGATCGTGCTCTGACATTAAATGAAGACTCTAAAAAAGGAATGGCCTTCAATTCCCAAGGCACATCAAACGCTTCGAAATATGTTCGTATTGTTTTTTCATAAACAGCAAAGGAATTGATGCCTGCTTGAATATTATCTTTTTGCCCCGTTTGAGCGCGAAGTGCATCAGATAATTCCTTATAAAATTTCTTTCTATTTTTTTTATTAGGTAATTTGATCTTGGTATTTTCAAGGGCCTCTATAATCTTGGTGCCAATTTCGCCGGCAGCTTTGCCACGCCCTAAATCGTTAAACGCTTTTTTATAGCGAGTTACTATTTTATCGACGTACTTTACCTGCAGAGCAGACTTAGTAAATTGATTGAGTTCACTGCTATGAACTGAGCTAAAATCAAGAACATCATAAACAAGTCCCAAATTAACTTTATCGTGTAAAACGGAGTGGCTACTTGGATGTTGAGTATAGATATCAAACCAAAAGGTTGTAGCATCTAGAAAGTAGTTGGGTATTTCAAAATCTTTTGAAACGAGATTTTCTGGATCTGATAAGAGTTTTTCAATCGCCTCATTTTTAAAAGGGACAGATTTAGGCTCAATATTTTGCCCCGAAAGAACTTCTTCTTTTAAAAGGGGATCATTTTGTAATGTATTTTCGACAGATAGTGCAAAAACACTAAAAGGAATTAAAAATAAAAAAATTAACTTTGCCATTCGTGATTTCTAAAGACTTCCATCGTGCGTTTATAGCCTGATGATACAACCTCTGACAGCTTGTCAGGGTTTAGTGAAAAAGAGTTCTTAAAGAATGTCCTATAATTACTGTGTTTGGGATAAATATCAATCATCTGAATATTGGGATTATAGTGAAGTTTTCTTTCAAGAATTGAAGCGATTTTTTTACGATGTTTTTCATCAAACTTATTGACCTTCATATATTCAGAAACTGTATCAATAATATCTTCTGATTGAGCTCTCATTGCACGATTCGCGACAATCTTCTTTTGAATCATTAAGTAGATCGCTTGAGTGCAAATAGCAGGCAGACCATAATTTACAAGTGAGCCAATTTCGTCCATGTAGTGATAGGGAGTATGAGTCCATGAACTAATAATAAATTCACAGCCATGATCTATCGCCACATGGGTAGAAAGTGTTTCTCTTATTTCGCCATCAATATAGTAATCAGTGAAATTAGTCTGTGGATTAAAAATTGGGTAAGGAGAATAAAATGGTGGAACACTCATACTGGCTGCTACCGATTCTGATACCGGAATCCCTGTGTAATAACACGCTGTAGAGTCATGATGTGGGTTGGGATAGTTGTACTTACTAAAAATAACTTTTCTTGAGTGATCAAGTTGAGTAGCAACAACGAAAAGATCAGTTTTTAAGCCAGCAAAATCATTATGTGAAATTACATTTTTATCTAAATATTTTTTAAGTCCATCTGTAGTGAAAAATCCCGGCAATGTCGCAAATGGGTTGAGTACACGTTTTAAAACAGTCGGAAAACCTTCAAGAGCATCATAGAAATCACCCTTTGGAGGTCTTTTCATTGAAGACTTAATACTAAGCATATCCTTATAAGTAATCGGTTTGAGACGTGCTGACTTACCATCTACCTGGGCTTCAATGACATCCATAGGTGAATAGCCGCTAGCAAAATATAAACTGATCAAAGCACCCGCACTTGAGCCAACATAATTTCTGATATCAAGTGAAGAAGGTTCTGAATTATTGTGAGCAAGCCCAAAGCCCAGCTCTTCAAGTGCTAAGCCAACCCCAAGGTGCCAGGCTGAAGCCTTAACAACTCCACCCGATAAAACGAGTGCTATTTTTTTATTTTTAAATTGATCAAGGTTCACGCGGCGCATGTGATAAGGATAAACGATGGAGAGCAACAGCAAAAGAAAAACTATGTTTGTGATGCGTTAATAAGTGTATTTTTGCGTTAGTAGCTACTATTATAGAGGGATGAAAACATATTTTATCGTCATCTTAAGCTTTATATTCCTAAATGTGGCCGAAGCCAGTCTAAGTCAAAGAAGGTGCATGCTTTTACCTGTAAAAGATCATGTCGATGGAGCTATCGGTTTTAAAGTATTTCAAGAGGTAGAGATATATCTTCGAGAAAGTGAATGGTGTTATTACAGACCTAATTCAGAAATTTTAAATGTTCTTGGAAGCTATAAAAAAAATCTAGATGAACACTTACAAAATCCAGATGTCTTAAAAGTTCTGGCGCAAAAAACTCAAGCGGGTTCTTTAATAAAAGTTCAAATAGATAAAGCGGTTAATGGAGCCACGGTTGAAATAAAAATCTTAGGCCAAAACGGCGAAGATGTTTATCTGTCTGAGTCAACACGACTTGATACAGATGAAATCACCGTTATTGCACAGACAATAAAAAATTGGCTCGATATTTATGAAAAAAATATTCCTTATGATGCCAGAGTGATTGGTGTTTTAGGTAATCAATTCACCGTTGATACCGGAAAAAACTATGGTCTTAGAGTTGATGATGAAGTCGTTATTATTAGGCCTCTCAATAAAAAGCGCCACCCATTATTAAAAGAGATCGTCGATTGGGACACAGAAAAAATCGGAACGGGTAGAGTGACCTTTGTTGCAGATGCTCAATCTCAAGGTGCAGTTATTCAATACGACACTCCTAAAAAAATGAGAGTAGAAGATTGGGTAATCATTCAAAAAAAATCAAAAGAAATCATTAAAACCGCTGATGAAAAATTTAACGAAGAAGACTATACCTTTGGAAAATTAGGAATGATGTCGATTGGTGCCAATATTGGCTCGGGCTCTGTAAGTGTTAACGACGGTACTAGCACGAAAAAAGTCGGTGGCATGAACTTTGGTATCGATCTACATATTGAGCTATGGGCAACACGTAACATTTGGACTTCGCTGGAGCTTAGAAAGAAAACAGGATCGTATGAGTCGGAAACTGGGACTTTAAATAATAATGATCAATCGCTTGGCTTTACCGATTTCTCATTTTTGGTGGGATATAAATATCTGCCATTAGGCTTCTTTTATGGACCACAGGTTGACGGTTATCTCGGTTACTCAAAAATCACTTATGGGCTAGATACTAATACTACAGATGGATTTACAGACTTTAGTTTTAATGGACTGACTGCTGGAGTTAAGGGATCACTTCCAATTGTTCAAAACGTAAGAGGATATTTGGAGATCGGCTTTCTATTTAATCCAGGCTTTGAGCAAGAGGTAACGATTTTAACCGGTGAAGAGGACTCGAACTCTCACTTTAAGTTGGAGTTTGGTGGAATGTATCAATACAGTCCAAGTATTTCTATCAATGGTGGAGTCCAAATATTGTCCGGTGAGGCTAAGTTTGTATCTCCGGCAAGAACTGTCAAAACAAAAGATACAGGCTTTAAAGTTGGCACTAGCTACACATTTTAATGAATAAAGAAGTTAAAAATCTAGAAGCCTTGGTTTTAAAACATAAGTCACTCTATTATCAGGGTCGCCCTGAAATCAGTGATCAAGATTATGATGCCATTGAAGAAAAGCTAAAAAAAATTGATCCAAATAACAAAGTTCTAAGTCTTGTTGGAACCTCTCCAAGTGGAGGAGACAAGGTTGCTCATAAGCAAAAAATGCTGTCATTAAGTAAGGTCTATGAAGTTGATGAATTATTATCATGGATTGAAAATCACCAAGTCGTTTCAACATTTAAAATAGATGGCGTGAGCTGCTCCCTTGTCTACAAAGACGGATCTCTTGCAATTGCTAAAACAAGAGGGGATGGCAGCTTTGGAGAAAATATCACTGCAAAAGCAAGATGGATTAGTGATATTCAAGGTACACTTGATATCAAGGATTCTGAGTGCGAGATAAGAGGCGAAATATACTGTACCGAAGAGAATTTCTTTAAACTCTCAAAAGAAATGCAGGGGATTGGACTAGAAAAACCAACATCTCAAAGAAATATCGTGGCCGGTCTTCTTGGAAGAAAAGATCATATAGAACTCTCGCGACATTTGAGTTTTCAAGCCTTCGAGCTGATTTCAGACGAAACGAAATTAAAAGATGAATTTCAAAAATTTAATCTATTAAAAAAACTTCAGTTTAATATTCCCGACTTTCAACTACATAAAAATGCTGAGACAATCAATAATGTTGTCGATGAAGCTAGAAAATTCATGTCAGAAGGTGACTATCAAATTGACGGCCTCGTGTTTACCCTCAACGATATTAAGCTGCATGATCAACTTGGAGCAACGGCACATCACCCTCGCTATAAGATGGCCTTTAAATATAGAGGTGACTCTAAAACCACTGAAATAGAAAGCATTGAGTGGGGTGTGAGTCGAAATGGAATATTAACACCAGTAGCCCACGTAAAACCGGTCGAACTGTCGGGTGCAGAAATAAGAAGGGTGACACTTCATAACTACGGTATGGTCGAACAGTATAATCTGAAGTCGGGTGATCAAATCGAGGTCGTTAGAAGTGGTGAGGTCATTCCAAAGTTTTTGAGCGTGATAAAGGCAAGCGGTGGAGAATTTAAGTATCCAGAAGAATGTCCGTCTTGTCAGAAAAAAACAAAAGTCGATTCAATTAGACTTTATTGCGTTAATGAAAAGTGTCCAGCTAAGTTAAAAGAGATTATTTTAAACTTTATTGTGAAAATAGGCATTGATAACTTAAGCACGAAGCGACTTGAAGAAATGATGAATAAGGGTGTCGTAAGTGAGATCACGGACTTATATAAAAAATCAAAGGACAAACT